>JANNCG010000623.1:0-2597 GCA_031386385.1 Myxococcales bacterium | reverse complement strand
AAGGCTCTGCAATGGTGGTGGTCGCCGCGGCCACTTGCCTCAAAGCATCCGCGCTGACATGACCCTGAATGGCCATCTCTTTCGCTACATTGATCAAGTCCGGAATATCAAAATCGTGCTCAATCACCAGCGAAGCCGCGTGGCGCAGACCGGCCTCTGGCGAGATCGTCTTGTCGGTCACCAACACCAGAGCCGCTTGAAAATAGTTCTCGATCGGGACCACTCTTGGCCCATAGCAGCGAAAAAACAACGGATCACTCTTGCGATCTAAGTGAATAAAAATCCTGCGCACAGGATTGGTCTTCTCAATGGTGGCCGCAAACCGAAGAACCTTTGCGATCGCATCTGGATACGCGCCAGCTTTTTCAAGAACCGACAACAGTGTGTCCTCACCGATGAAGCCACCCAACACATCTGCGTAGAGCGAGTACACAAGCGCATCGGCCTCTGCGTCGTCACCGAAGAGCGTCTCGCGCGCAACAGCGGGCGCCTTTGAGCGAGCCTCAAGCAAGGTCGGCAGCTTGTATCCAACCTGCTCGCGCACGGCGCGAAAACGAAACTTCAGAATGTTGCGCAAATTTGGCTTTAAAACAAACTCGTCCCACTGCACACCGTCCAACCGCAGCTTCGCTTCAAGTGAGCTTCGCATCTGCTCGGGCGAGCCAGACACGATCGTGATCTTCACGTTGCCCGACGCACGAATCTCGCGCATCAACGCCGCCGCACCCGGAACGGTTCGCTTGCGCTCGGGGCTCTCAACCGCCGTCCGAAGCAGATCAACGAGCGAGTCAAAATTCGTCCGAAGGTACGTCTTGTCCAGATCCCAACGAAACACGTGAGTGACTTCTGACGTCGCCTTCGTAGGAATAATCGGGCCTACCACAGTGGGTGAAGCATACTCTGTTCTTGGAATCTGTTGTGGTTTTCTGGCAAGTGCTGCGAGTGACAAAAACGTGACCGAGAGTTCTGCGCCCGCAACACTGAATGCAACACTGAATGGATCCGTCGTTCTTCGATTGGCGGCTCCCGCGGTCGCCAACTCGCTGCTTCAGACGTTGGTCTTTGTGGTCGATCGTGCGGTGCTTGGTCACTACAACAACAACGCGATCGCCGCCATGCAGACCGCAGGTCCCATCACCTGGACCATCTGGTCTGTGTTTGGGACTTTCTCCATCGGAACCCTCGCCATCGTGGGCCGCGCTATTGGCGCGAAAGATCCGCAAGCCGCGGCGCGCGCAGCCAAGGCAAGCCTGTTGTTTGCCCTCGTTCTGGGGCTTGTTGTGGCGCTTGTCTCAACGCTGCTCGCGCCCACCATGGTCAATGCATTTGGCAGCGCAGCAGGCGCTCAAGTGCGACAAACCAGCGTCGCGTACTTGCAAGCAATCCTCCCAGCGATGCCCGCATTTTTCATCGGGATGGCAGGCATCTCAACCCTGCAAGCAGCGGGCGACACACGCACTCCGTTGCTGATCGGGATCGTCACAAACGTCGTCAACCTCATCGCCAACTACGCGTTAGTGTTTGGCCACTTTGGACTCCCCGCGTTGGGAGCCACAGGCTCAGCGCTAGGAAGCACCATCGCCGGCGTGCTCGAAGCCTCTCTCGCGATGATGGCTCTGTCACGTGTGGGCTCACGTGTCGCGCTACGGGCAGCCCGCGATTCTTGGGCGTCCATTTATCAGAGCCTCCGCGCGATCCTCTCAGTGGCACTGGGCTCATTTGGCGAGCGAATTGTCTATCACATGGGCTACCTGTGGTTTGTTCGCTACGTCACTCAGTTGGGCACCCCTTCGATGGCCGCGAACCAAGCGCTCATCGCCATTGAGAGCATCTCGTTTTTGACCGCTGATGGCTTCGCGGTCGCCGCCGGAGCGCTCGTCGCACAAAACATGGGAGCCGGATCGATCAGCAACGCACGACGCGCAGGCTTTCTTGCGGCGGGACAGTGCGCCGTGTTTTTGGGCCTCTGCGGAGTGGTGTTCGCCAGCTTTCCCTCAGTCCTTGTGCGATTTTTTGTCACGGACCCAGCCATTGTCTTGCTTGCGGTTCCGGTGCTTAAGCTCGCGGCGTTGGCGCAGATTCCAATGGCGGTCGCGGTGGTTTTGGCGCAGAGCGTACGAGCGTCCGGGGCCACACGCGAGGCGCTGGTGATCTCGTTTATCGGAGCCTTCGCGGTCCGAATCGCAGCCACCCACGGCTTCGTGAACTTCGCGGGACTGGGACTGCTGGGTGTGTGGCTCGGGAGCAGCACTGATTGGACCGTTCGCGCACTGGTGTACAGCTACCGCTGGTGGTCGGGCAAAGTGCTCCGCGCGGTAAACTCAGCGGCGCGATGAGGGCAAGAGCGATGATGGCTTAGCCTCTTCGCGATGAGGGCTTAGCCTCCTCGCACCCTGCGCAGAGGGCTTAGCCTCTTCGCACCCTGCGATGAGGACAAGCCTCGTCGCACCCTGCGATGAGGGCAAGCCTCCTCGCATTTGCCTTCGCGCAAAGAGCGCTCAGGGCCCCCTCGTCATTGGCATTCCTCGTGGGTCGTTGGAGATGCTGTGCGCGTAGAGTCTTTGATTGTGTAAAATGAGGATCTCGGAGCTAGTCCG
>JANNCG010000600.1:0-3306 GCA_031386385.1 Myxococcales bacterium | reverse complement strand
GACCCGGGATGGGAAGATCGCAATAGGATCTCTTTCGACGGGTGCGAGTTTATGACCCCCGTTGGGGGCTGTCCGATGGTCGGGCTGCAGTGTGTGCCGATGAATCCTCATCCATGTATTGGGTATGCTTGCGTGCCAGGCGGCATGGGAATGCCCAATCAATGTGTTGCCATGGGCCCGCTCAACGAAGGGCTCCCCTGTTCGTGGGGAGGGGTTGTGAATGGGTTCTGTATGAACCAAGTTTGCGCGCCACTCTTCGATGGAGGATCGGATGTTGACGGTCGTGTCGTGCGCAACTGAGCTGAAGGCGCCGCGGGGACGCGTAGATTGAGCGACTGTTAGTGCGAGTTTTGGTGCATCCTTACTATCGGATTCTGAGCGTTCTCTATGCACCGGTCTATCGTATCAACTTTATGTTCGGTGCTTCTGCTGAGCTCGCATGGGTACGCTCAGCGGGGCATGAGTCTTGTGGTCCCTCCGAGGGTAGTGCGGGTTGTTGAGCCACAGTTTCCTGCTGAAATGCAGGGACGGACGGCTCCGGTGACTGTTGGGTTGATCCTCGACATCGACAGCTCCGGCAGAGTGTCGTCGGCGAGTATTGCTGAGTCATCAATGGTGCAAGCGCTCGATGAGCGTGCCCTCTCGGCGGTGCGGGAGCTTGAATTCGACCCCGCGCGACGGGGCTCTGAGGCCATCGCGGTTCGCATTCGCTATCGATATGTGTTCTCTCCGCCTCCTGTCGCGAACTCCGTCGACGAGGACGCGCCACGTCTTGCGTCTGATCCCGCGCGAGCGCGGCAAGGTCCGATAGCCTTGCCGCAAACCCCGACAGTTTTGTCACAAAATCAGCAAATTCACAGCACCGTTCAACAGCAGTCTCCGCCGCAGGACCCTGGCAACGTGCAAGAGGTCACGGTGTACGGCCGAGTTCCATCGCGCGAAATTGGTCGTCGCGAAGTGACCGCCGACGATGTGCGAAGGATCCCAGGGGCGAGGGGGGATGCGCTGCTCGCGATACAAAATCTTCCCGGTGTTGCTCGACCACAGTTTGGTTTGGGACAATTTGTGATTCGCAGCGCGCCACCCGAAGAGACGCTTGTCGCGCTCGAAGGTCATCCCATCGCATCGCCGTTTCACTTGTATGGTCTGGCGAGCTCAATCGCGACCGATCTGATTGAACGTATTGAGCTTTTACCGGGCAATTTTTCAGCTCGCTATGGTCGAGTCACTGGCGGCGTTGTCAACGTCACGCTGCGTGCGCCGCGTCGAGATCGCGTGACAGTCAATGTGGATGTGGACGTGATCGACGCAGGAGCGTTTGTCTCGGCACCGCTGGGGCGCCGGGCATCCATCGCAGCAGGCGCGAGGATGAGCTATATTTCGCTGCTCGCGCCGCTGGTACTTGGAGCAGGGGCAGGAGGGTTTCGTCAGTGGCCGACCTATTGGGACTGGCAGCTTGCGTTTGACTGCGACCTCACGCCCAACGACTCGCTTCGTGTTGTCGGAACGGGCACCAACGACGCCTTCATCACGGACCTCGCGACGCCCGATCCCAACGATCCGTCGGTTCGCGGCCAAATTCGCTCACAAACTACGTACCATGGCGCACAGCTCCGTTGGCGTCACAGGCTGGGTCCGACCGCGACACACACTCTCTCAGCGGCGGTGGCGTACCAGCTGCAAGACGTGAGTCTCGGACCCGCTGTGCGATATAGTTTTGAAGCGATCACGGGATCGATTCGCGACGAGCTGGACTACAAGCTCACTTCCCACGCACGAATCTTTTTAGGACTCGACGCCACGATCTTGGCGTCTGACGATCAGGTCCGAGCGCCGCCGGTGTCAACCTCGGGTCTCACGGATCCCGTGTCGCCCAATACATTGGTCACCTATCGCGCGTTTCGCACAGGAACAAGTCCCGCCCTCTACGCTGAGCTTGAGCTCACTCCCGTTGAGTCTGTCAAAATCCTCGCCGGTGTACGTGCGGACTATTTCTCGCTCGCCCGCTCGCTCACCGCAGATCCCCGGATGAATGCACAATGGCGTGTGTTTTCACACTGGACTGTGCGCGCTGGATTGGGTGGGTACTCAGGGTCGCCGAAGAGCTATGCGGCGCTCCCGGGCTTCGGCAATCCGCTCCTGCACCCAGAGCGATGGATGCACGCGCATGTTGGAAGCGAGTGGCAAATCATCGCGGGCGCTGTCGAACTTGATGTGGCGGCGTTTGTCAAAAGCGGCTCTTCGGTCGTCACTGCGAGCGACCGCGTGATCGTCCGCGATGGCCAGTCGGCTCCTGAGCGCTTCTCTAACGACGGTGTGGCTCGCGTGTACGGAACCGAGCTTCAGCTGCGCATGCGTCCCGGACGCCTCCCGCTCTTTGCTCTGCTCGCATACACCCTGCAACGAAGCGAGCGAGCCTCTTGCGCTGCCTGCACTTGGAGCACTTATATGTGGGATCAGCCTCATATTCTGAGCGCGAGTCTCGGCGCCATACTCCCGCGTGGATTTGAGGTGGGTGCCCGGGTGCGGGTGACCTCGGGGCTTGTAGAGCCTTCGGTCACCGGCGCCCTCTACGACGCTGACCACGACGTGGCCGTGACACTGGTGGATCGTGATTCGAGCGCACGATTGCCGGCATTTTTCTCGCTTGATGTCCGGGGTGCGTGGCGATTTCGTGCAGGGCCTCTGCGTGGACAGCTCATTTTAGAGGTCCTCAACGCGACCAACAACAACAACGTAGAGAGCCGTGTCTACAGCTTTGATCGTCGTGCCAGTCAGCCAGTCCTGGGGCTTCCTATACTCCCGTCACTTGGTCTGCGACTGGAGTATTAGCGTTGGCCGCAAGGCCTCAATCAGCGACGAAAACTCGGCAGATGCCTGCTCAATGTCATCTTCGGCAACGAAGTGTGCAGCGGTATGATACGTCATCACGCAGCGGACCTCTGCAGCGCCCGATGGCAAAGGTGCGATCCAGATCGCCACTTCACTCGGGACATCTCGCAGGTCAAACGAAGAGATCGCTCGCCACTCGCTTCCACGTTTAAACGCCACGGAGCATCCGCTGCTCTGTGTTGCTGAGTACGCCGCATCAAAGCTCCACTTGGTAATCACAGCGTTGATCGAAGTGCTGGGATAGGCGCTGACGAATGAGATCTCACCGCGCATTTCCATGGGAAAAGTAGACACGATGGCCACTGAAAATGGCGGGGCACTCTGGCTCGATCGTGTGCGCGATGCTTCAAGAACACGCTTACGTCTTGACCAAGTACTCAAGCTCGAAGAGATAAATGCGCTGACCACTGCGAG
>JANNCG010000590.1:0-3216 GCA_031386385.1 Myxococcales bacterium | reverse complement strand
TGTTGCCTCATGGACCAACGGCGGCGGCAGACATGTTTGATCAGCTGCGCAACACACTGGTCTCTTCGGCACAAGTCCCACACTCTGACAGCTAAAACCTTAGCGTTTCGCTTTGGGTGGGGGTTTGGGTTTTGAGCGAAGCCCGAAGTAGGGGCCGATTTTCCACCTTCGAGCAAAGACGTCTTCGAAGTCGCTGGCGGTCTGCGGCTTCACGAGCTTGAGCACGCCCCACTCGAAGAACTCGTACGGCATCGCATACTCGTACCACTCGTTTTTGGGCTCGGTCTTTGCGCGAAGTTTTAGCGCCTCGTGAAATCCCTCAAGCATCGCTCGCACGCGCTCGACCGGGTTGCGTGTCTTGTCAAAAATACAGCCAATTTCTTGCTCTTTGATATCTTGAATCTGATCGTCTTTGTCATACACCATGAGCCAGAAGCGCCCGAACAAGACTCCGTCGCGCTCGTAGAAATACTCACTCAGGGGCTCATGGCGTAGCGCGGCGTCGAGCTGCAACTGTCGCACGCGGATGGGAAAACTCTCGCGCAACACGGTGATAAACTCTTCGAGAGTGATAGGGCTGGGGGTGGGATCATCAGTCATGCGGCGTCCATGTGTAACCGCACTGAGCGGCGAGGTGTTGCGGATTGTCTGCGATTGAGAGCGTTGAGTACTGCTGCGTAAAGATCGAAGGCTTGTCACCCTTGACGTGGATTCTGTCAGAAAAAATCCAGGGATTCAATCTCTGTGCGCGGATGAGATGCTCCCGCGGCGGCTCTGTCCCTCGAAGCCGTGAGAGAGCGGCGAGGTTTAAATGTGCGCTCGCGTATGAGCGACGAACTTTTCGTGCGAGCAATGCGAAGTGCCACGCGGTGTCGAGTTGATCGCGCATCAGGGCGACCTCGGCCAGGACGATGTGGCCTTGGTAGCAGCCATAAAAAACGCGCTCGCCGTCGAGTGCTTGTTTGGCCCAGTGTTCTGCGAGGTCATAGTTTTTCTGCGCAAGGTACGCTTGTGCGGTGAACAGCGCGGCAGTGGGAGCGCAAAGTGGCTCGCGGCGAACACTCTCTCGATAGTGCTCGATGGCTTGATCGAAGTCTTCGACTGCGGCGTACTCAAGACCCATATAGGCATAAAGCAATGGTGATGCCTCGGGTCGCGCAAGCTCGCGCATCCCTCTCTCTCGGGCTCGCGCGCGCTTCCACTGCGCACGGTCTGTGAGCAAAACATCAAGATGATGTAGCGCAAATGGCACGGGTACAAGCACTCCCCCACGCTTTTCAATGCATGCCACGACCGAAGAGTGCCAGCTGCTGCGGGCATAGCGAACAGAGGGATGTGCCTTCCACAAGCGCACAATGTCGATCTCTGCAAACTGACCATTGCCGAGGTATTCGTAGCGCGGGAGGGCATAAGCATTGGGTGTATCGCCCGCAGAAGAGAGCCAGCGTTTGAGCTTCGCTCGTCCTTCTTCGGTTGTGTCCACAAGTCGCTCGTCTGCGTCAAGGACCAGGACCCACCCTTCATGAACTGCGTCGAGGTACAGGTTGCGTGCGTCTTCATAGCCGACCAGAGAGCCATCAATCACGGTCGCTCCACACTCTCGTGCGATGTCGGCGCTTTGGTCTGTGCTCCCATGATCCACCACGACGATCCGGTCGACGATCGCGCGTAGTGAAGCGAGGCATTCGCTTAGTAAGTGTGCCTCGTTTTGGACGACGACACAGCCAGTGATGACTGGATTTGGCAATGAATTGGTGGGCACAGAGCGCGGGTGAATTATCGCCGATCGAGTGGTCGAATGCGTTAATATTTGTGACCTGATGCGCAAGAAAAGTACGGAAGCGGTGATTCGCGCGGTGGTGGTTCCGGCGCTGGGGTTGTCCCTCGCGACGATCTTATCCGTGGGTTGCGAGCGAAGAGCAGAGTCAACGGGAGGGCAGCAATCAACGGGTGAAAACAGCGGTCAAAATCAGACCTCAGTACCAGGGATGGTCCCTCGTCCGCCGGGGGTGGCTTCACCAGAGATCCATACACAACTGATGGACACTGGCGTGATGCCTGGGGTGGACGCCGGGCTGAGTCCAGAGACGGTCCGAGTGACGACGGTCGGGACGACCACGATGACGCCAGGAGTTGTCGCGATTCCGAATCCTGGAATGCCGCCCGTTCCGCCTGGCGTGTTCGCACCCGGCGTGGTGGCGAACCCGCGTCCGCCAGGAGTGACCACCGCGCCAGGGTCAACGCCCGTTCCAGGTGTTCGGGTGGCACCTGGAGTGCGTCCAAGACCGGGTGGCTCAAGGCATCCCGACACGCAGGCGATTCCAGTGGCAGGGCAAGTCCCGGTGCGTCGTCCACCTGGCTCTGTACGCGCGCCAGGATCGACTGTGCCCAATGGTGTGGGTTCGGGTGAATTGCCTTTGCCTGGACCTGCGAGCTGGAAGCAAACCGTCGATGAGAGTCCGGTGCCCGTAGCGGCCCCAGAGCAGCGCCCCCTGCGGCGTGGAGCGCAGAGCGCGAAGAAGTTTCCTGTTCCAGGGATCGCGGGCGCATCACGACAATGAGTGTGAGCAACGCGCAGTCACCCTTGTGGCTCTCAGATTTTTCGTCCACCACGACCCTTGAGCACGAGCATCGTCGCTTGATGGACTCGCACCATCGTCGAGTGGATTTTGCACAGACCTCCGCCGCTGAGCTGAGCGACTCAACGCGCGCAATATTGGTCGATCTGTGGCGCGCACGGACTCTGTCTGAGCACCGATCCGTCAGTATTTTTGCAACCTATACGCTGGATCTTCTCGCCGCCGGAGCCCCCGCTGAGGTGCTCTCGCACGCGTGCCGAGCCTCGCTCGATGAGGTCCGTCACGCAGAGCTGTTTGCTCGCTTGACGCAGTGCTATTCGGGTCAAGACGAAACCCCTGCTGCGGGTGTCTCTGCGATGCCTGAAGATCCCGAGCGCACGGTCTCTGAGCTCGCGGCGATTGAAGCTTTGCATCTGTGTGTGGGCGCTGAGACGTACTCAGCGACGATGCTCCACACGCTGCTTCACAACGCCAAGGACCCAGTGGTGCGCGACGTGGTGGCGATTGTTCTGTCTGACGAGATTCATCACGCGCGCATGGGGTGGGCGTTTATCGCCTCGCTGCTCGCTGCTCCGTCTGGGCCTGCGGTGCGTGCAGTGCTGCAAAATCAGCTGTATCCTACGTTTCAAGGGCTCTC
>JANNCG010000583.1:0-4789 GCA_031386385.1 Myxococcales bacterium | reverse complement strand
GAATGGCGCCGCTGGCCATCGCGTTCCAGAGATATTCTTGATGTCCCTTGGGGCGAATGGGCGGAGACATCACGTATGCAGCCCCTTCGAAGTTGGGCTTCTCGTACACCGAGTCATCCAAGAGCATGTACTGGGGGCATGTCTCGACATACACTTTTTGCCCCTGCTGGCGCGCCCGATAAACTGCGTCCATCGAGTCTTGGCACGTCAAGTGAACGATGTAGATCGGCTGCGCTTCGTTGGCGCCCGCCATATGCCCATTGCGCGCATCGCTCGCGGCGCGTGCGAGCTGGATCACACGGTTGGTCGCTTCTCCCTCAAGGTACGCTGGCCGTGAAGCGGCATGCCACTTGGGCTCTGTGAGACCTCGCTCTGCCAGCCGAGTCTGAAGCGCGACAACCGCGTCACCATGCTCGCAGTGAGAAGTCACTAGAGCGCCGAGCTTATAAGCTGTATCTAATACACCCACCAGCTCAACGTCGTCGACCCCAATGGCTCCTCGGTACGCCATAAAGATCTTAAAAGACTGGATACCGTCGTTGTGAAACACGTGCTCCATCTCTTTGCGGACTTGGTCGCCAAACCAGGTAACCGCCATGTGAAACGCGTAATCGGCGACGGATTTTTTCGCGTTGTTCATCCAAAAGTCGCGCGCTTCGAGCAAGCTCTGGTTGCGATTAGGGATGATAAAATCAATGATCGTCGTTGTGCCGCCTGCGACGCCTGCTGCGGTCCCTGTGTAAAAATCGTCGGCGCTGACAGTGCCCATGAAGGGCAGCTCCATGTGCGTGTGCGCGTCGATTCCTCCCGGAAACACCATCTGTCCAGAGGCATCAATGACCTCTGTGCCCGACGGAACATCGAGGTTTTTACCTATTGCTTTGATTGTACCGTCCTCGCAATACACATCAGCGATATATTGATCGACTGTTGTAAGGACAGTTCCGTTTCGAATGACAATGCCCATGAGAATTCCTCGCGCTTTGATGATGTGCAAAAATGGATAAATGATGGACGGGGAGCTGAAGAGCCTAAAAGCTTAAGGCTTGACCAAGTCTTGGTACGCATCTGGGCGGCGGTCGCGATAGAACTGCCACACGCGTCGGACTTCATCGATCATGTCGAAGTCGACATCTGCGGTGACGATCTCATCGTTGTCCTCGCTCGCTTCAGCGATGATTTGCCCTCGCGGGTTGACGAAATAGCTCGAGCCATAGAACTTACCAATGTTCCAAGGTGCTTCGGTGCCGACTCGGTTGATAGCTCCAACAAAATAACCGTTTGCGACTGCATGCGCGGGTTGCTCGATCTTCCACAGGTATTGCGAAAGTCCTGCAACTGTGGCGCTCGGATTGAACACAATCTCTGCTCCGTTGAGCCCAAGAGCGCGCGCTCCCTCAGGAAAATGCCTGTCATAACAGATGTACACGCCGACTTTGCCGAACTGCGTCTGAAACACCGGATACCCGCCGTTGCCTGGCTTGAAGAAAAACTTCTCCCAAAAGCCAGAGGTCTGCGGGATGTGCTGCTTGCGATACTTTCCGAGGTATTTTCCATCGGCGTCGATCACCGCTGCAGAGTTGTAATACACCCCACGAATCTCTTCTTCGTACAGCGGGACAACGATCGCCATCCCGTGCTTTTTGGCGATATCTTGCATCAACCGAGTCGTGGGCCCATCCGGGATTGGCTCTGCGGCGTCGTACCAGCGCTTGTCTTGGCCCGGGCAGAAGTACGGCCCGTTAAAGATCTCTTGCAGGCAGAGGATTTGCACTCCCTTTTTAGCGGCCTCTTCAATCATCGGGATGTGCTTGTCCAACATCGCTTGTTGGATATCCTTCACAGACCGACTCTCGTCGTTGATGGGGTTGCTACATTGAATCAAACCACAGCGAACCGTCTTTGCCATTGTGTCTTGGATCCTTACGTCCTTCGGGGGGACGTGAGGTTAGCGGACAGCAACCGTTGCGGACAATAGGCAAAAGCGCCCCCTCCAATTCCAGCTTCAGTGATATCTTCGGCGGATGAACTTAATTCGCCTCGGCTCATTTCGTTGTTTCATTTCTGCGCTAATTATCGCCCTCGCTCTTCTCGCGTGCGGCCCTCCGCCCTCGCTGTTTGACGCAGGATCGGACGCTTCGGACGTCCCTCGCCCGAGCAACGATCTCGGCCTTCAAGACGTGCCGAATCCGCCGGCTGATGGGGTGGTTTTTGACGTCCCAAACGCGACCGACGTCCCCACTGGAATGGACGCGCAACCCGCAGGTGATGTTCCGAACGGGACGGATGTTCCGAACGGGACGGATGTCCCAAACGGGACGGATGTCCCAAACGGGATGGATGTGTCCGACGGCGCAGACGTGCAAAACACCGACGTTTCGCGTGTCGACTCGGGCGACGCCGCACTCGTGTGTTCGATGCAGGGAGACTGGAGCACCGAGTTTGCAATGATGATGGGCGCGTTTGGCTTTCGATTCACTGGAATGGGGACCATCTTAGCTGCGGTCAACCCAGCAGATCTTGGTCGGCCAGGCGCGCTTGCGGTCGGGGACTACACATTGATGGGCGATGAACTTGTGTGGAGCAACGACCGAAGCGGTGTGTCAGGCTGCGCACCAGCCGATGTGGGTCGATATCGGGTCGTGTTCGAGCCGACGTGCAACGCATTTCGCTTAGTGATCATAAGCGATACCTGCATGGGTCGATCCGCAGCACTCAACGGCGCTCGTTTTCTGCGGTTCGGCCCCGCGCCGGGAGTGGACGCAGGAGTGGACGCAGGACGAGACGCGGGAGTGGACGCAGGAGCGGACGCAGGACCCATGTGCGCGATACCCAGTGACTATTCAATCGTATCGGGGATGAACACACTGTTCTTTCGCTTCACCATCGCCGGGACTTGGGAAGGAGCGCTCATGAGAGCTCAGCTCGGCGGTGCCGGGTCGATTCAGCTCGGGGACTGGTCGTATAATGGCAACACGATAGTCTTTTCGAACGATCGGAGCGGCAGCTGCGCGGCTATGGATCGGGGCGAGTACCAAGTGCGGTTCAGCGGGGACTGCTCAACGATGCAGTGGACGCTCGTAAACGACTCCTGCATGGGCCGGGCGGGAACAGTCGCTACCCTGTTCACGCGACTATAGCCGCAACGCGATCGATGTGCGCCAAGATGTGTCTGGGCTATGACACACGGCGCACAGTGGGGCACCGGTCGGATGACGGACGGAGCACTCCGTCAGACTGCCTTGTTACATGGCGAGTCGATCGATAAAATTGAGCAGAGGGTTGCCATCGTTTAGAAGGTTTCCGCGTGGGTGCAGCGAGCAGCTCACGGAGCCAAATTCATACGTTCCAGTCGCGATTTGAAGCTGGTAAACGAAGCCGTCAAACCCGCGGCAAGCCGTCTCACTGCTTCGAAGGGCCGACAAGATGTCGAGCAGCTCGGTGTTCTCTGCGTCTGTGAGGACCCGATCGATCGCCCGCTGTGGACCAAGTCCGGCGCCGGCTCGAACAAACTGTCCTGACAGACGTCGCGTCGCCCGATCAAAAGACACATCTGCATAGCTTGGCCGAGATCCATCTACCCTGGCCTGACCAAGAGCGTCGCCCTGAAGCCGAAAACCCGTACTCATGCCATCCCATGGCGAATCACGACCTTGTCCCGAAGGGACATCTGGCCGCCCACACGTCGCAGACCCGTCGTCGCAAGACACCGTTGCTCCACACCCAGAGAGTTCAAGCAACCCAGCTGCAAGCGCCGCAATCACACCCATTCGATACGTTATTTTCACGGATTTCACCTCGTTTGTCTTTGAACGGACAGAGTCTTCGCAAGGATCGAGCCATCGATGCTCTAGCGACATTGCTCCAAACTTCCACCATTGAGAACAACTCTAACTCGTCCCAACGCACGACCCGAGCAACAGTCATCGACGTGTGAAATCACAACTCGATTTAAGCCGACAACGAGCAATCGCTCAATGCGCGCGGTCACGCCGCTTGGAAAAAACGCGAACGCGCCCGGGTCTGTCTCACCGCCCACAAATCGGTCGTTAAAGATCGTCACCTTTGCGCCATCGTCCACGCTGTCCATCACAACCTCAAACGAATTCACTGCAAATCCACTGGGAATCGAGAACTGAGTCTGAAAAAATGTAAACTCCCCTCCGTTGAGACAGCTACACGGGGTACCGCACAACGTGGACTGATCTGCGAAGTCAATTTGCAGCGCACCCACCGCGGTCCAGCCCGGGTCGCCGAGGCTCGGGATGCGCTCAAACGCGTACATCTCTGGATCCCCATGGCGCACAAACGTCCGTCCAAAACAGCGAAAACTCCCGCCCAAGTGCATCTGCCACGGGGACATTCCAGCGCGAATACACACGGGACAGCCTTCGTCGATCCGTCCATCGCCATTGTTGTCAAAGCCATCACCACACACCTCTGGACCATCCGCCATTCGTGGCACATCGGGGATGTCTGCAACGTCGAGCGAAGGTGATCGAAGAGGCGTTTTAGCGCCACAGCCTGACACTGAGAGAAATGCGAGCAAAAACCAGCGCTGGGTGCGTAGCAACATAGGGCATCGAGATCCTAAGCCAAATTCAGCGATTTGCGTTGACCGAACTCCTTGCAACTTTCGATACTCACGCCCCCGGAACCATTCAACGATGAGCACACTCCCCGTTCTCCCCAATGGTCGTCTTGAGCAGAGCATTACCGAAACCAAACCGGCATTCTCTCAAGCTGAAGCGATCACCGAAGCCAACCGCTGTCTGTACTGTGCTGATGC
>JANNCG010000582.1:0-8163 GCA_031386385.1 Myxococcales bacterium | reverse complement strand
CGTTGCCTCTCTCGCTGCCTGCCGATGGTAGCGTCGCAAGCGGCGCAGCTCTCACAAGCAACTTGTGCGGCCAACCAGCTGTGCGTCCCGTGCTTCGATCCGCGGACGATGGCAGACACCATGGCGTGTCGTCAAACCTGTGACCCGGGACCGACGCAACCGCCCTTCCGATTTCCGATGTGCTGCAATGGCCGCGGAACGTGTGCGCCTCGCAACGCAGTCCCGGCCGATCAGCAGTCGAAGCTCGATCAACGAGAGTGTCCTGCAGAATTTTTGTGTGCACCCACAGAGAATCTCGATCCAACTTATCGACCTCGAACGTGCACCGCGCCGTCACTGATCGGGCCTCCGGGCCGCGGAGTCTGTATCAGCCGCTGCGTGAAACAGACGTTGCTCATTCGTGCGCAAAGCCAGGCAGATTGCCCAGAAAATTACTTCTGCGCGCCTTGCAGTATCGCGGGGATCATTCCCCTGGGGACACCAGGCTGCTAATTGCGCCGACTCGAACTCACTGAGGTCACCGCATCCCATCTGGTGTCTAGGCTACATGCCGATAGTGGTCCCAGTCGCGCTTGTCCCCTGCCCCATTGTCCCGGCAAACTCTCGAAACGTCGCTGGCATCCCACCGCGCAGGTGAAGCAATGACACCGAGCCCGGGGCCGGAGCACCAAGAAAATTCACCCCTGCGCTGACGGCAATGTCCGAAGACCCGCGACCGTACATATCCACACCCCCGATGACAAAACTGCCAACTTCTGCGTTGTCCTGCCCCGGCGAATCGCCTCGCACCGGGACGTCGAGTGTTCCGGTGCGGCTGCCGAAGTATGCGAGAAATTCTCCGGCATTGGGGTGTCCGTTCACCGTCGCGTTGGGCACACCTATCAAGACGTCAGAGAAGCCGTCGCCATTGGTGTCCCCAGCAAAACCCACGGACGCACCGATGTGAGTCCCACCCACAGCGCCAATCAGTGAGCTTCTCGACGCGACGACAATTCCCATTGGGCCGCCAAGAAAGAGGTCAGCTCGGCCAGCTTCTGCCGGACCCGCGCCAGTGAATGAAGGAGAACCAATGATAATGTCAGAGTATGTATCGCCGTTAAAATCACCCGCGCTCGCAAGAGAAGTGCCGAAGAGCTCGTTGTTTGATCGGCCTTCGATTTGCGTATCGAAACGCACAGTGCCTTCGGGACCAGCGCCGTACACAAACATCACGAGTCCTCCCCGAGCAAACCCTCCATCAGAGTACCGAGGCGCCGAAATGATGAAATCCGCATAGCCGTCACGGTTCATATCACCCGCTCCCGAAACGGCGGTTCCCATTTCATCGCCAACCCTCAACGCTCCGATGTTTAGCTCGGCGATACGCCGCAATCCCGTCGGACCGCCATAGTACAGAAGAGCCGCTCCGGCGTTCATCTGACCCACGCGCGTTGCGCGATGCCACCCGACGACAATGTCGCCAAAACCGTCGCCGTTGACGTCTCCAGCGGATGCTACGGCGTTGCCAAATTCGGTCCCGGCGAAGTCACCGTTGAGCACCAGCGGTGCGGCTTGCAGCCCAGTGCGACTTCCATAATAGATGAGAGTTCTTCCCGCATTCACGACGCCAGCGGGTGACGCCATCGGATCGCCAACGACCAAATCTGAAAACCCGTCGCCGTTGATGTCCCCTGCGTTCGCCATGCTTGCCCCAAATCGCGCGCCCTCTGCGGGAGAGTTGAAAACTCCGCCCGGAGTGAGTCCTCCGGCGCCGCCATGAAAGACCAGAACCGATCCGCCGCCGACCACACCAGGAGCACCATACGCGACGTCTCCAAACCCATCGCCGTTAACGTCCAACGGCGCTGCCCAACTCAAAAGAGGATTGCCTCCAGGCACCACGTGAACATAGAACTGCCATGTTGCACTCGGTGTCGTGCCAACGTCCGCGCCATTTTTTCCACGAATGTTCCAATATATCCAACCTGCCGGGAGCGGCGCAGCGGGACGAACAAGATCACCGCCCGCGACAGTCGCGATGACACTGGTACACGCGCGATCTCGGCAAAAGGTGACGAGCCCCTCACTCACGCCCGGCGGCCGAATCCAGCTCAACTGAGGCAGAGTGCTGCTCACGGTCCCGCCGCTGAGCGGAAGAATGGGCCTCGGTGCAACAACCGAGCTCGTTGCGTCTCCACCGTCGCTGGCAGGCGCGTCAGCAACGCCCGCGTCAACGACGTCCACGACTCTACCCGAGGTTGCATCGAACGGGGTTGAGGGGACATCCACGGGCTCTGCACCAGCATCGGGCGGCACAACGACAAGCTCGGGCAAGACACACTCGCCCTGGTCTCCACAGGTGGCTCCTTGCTCTCGGCAACGAACACTTACCGAGCAATTTGCCTCAGAAATACTCGAACATCCAGTCGCGTGGTCGCTGCATCGAAGGGGGAGAAACACGCGCGCTGTGCCTCGCTGGTTTCTCAAAAAGCGAAGCTGAACGACCCGATCAAGCTCCACCGCTGGCGCGGCACCCCGAGCGCCCACGGATGCTCGAATCCACAGCGTCACGGGCATCTCGACTCCGCTCGTCGATGGGACAACCCCAACACTTCCCGGAAAGGTAAGCATCCCTGCATCGATCCCGTCGCGAGTAAAAGTTCGGTCGCTCAACATGCGGGACGTCACTGCGCGCGCGATCTCTTCGGGGGCCACTGTGCCTGCTAGGCCTACGATGCGGACGGACATTGGACGGTCCGCCGGAGTGTCAGTGTCTAACACCAGCTCGATGGAGGTTGCGGGCGAGCGGCAGGCCGTCGCGAGGGTCACGGCCAGCGTTGAGACGAACAGTCGCGAAGCAAAGCGCATGGGATCAAAAGGTCGCATACGATGGTGTTTCGTACTAGCGCTCTAGCGCCTGCGAGCTGCTTTTCTCATCGGATTGTAACTAAGCGAACTTGTTCACATAGAGAGCGACGTGCCGAACATCGCAGACATTGTGAGACCGACTCTCGATCCCGAGACACGCAGGGGTGGCATCATCAGTCGGTTAAAGGACAGTACGCCCACGTAGCCGGATCCCGCGCCCATTCCACGGCCGGAGGTCGCGCCACCCAAGAGCACTTCAGCGAAGCCATCATTGTTGATATCGCCCGCGGCGACCGATGTTCCAACCTGATCGTTCGCCATCAAAATCACGTCGCTCATCCCAAGTCCGCTGGGCATCCCCATCGCGCTCCCCCCGTACACACGAAAGTCACCTGTCAGCATCCCGCCCACAGCCGACCGTGGACTGCCCACGACCAAATCAGAAAACCCATCTCCGTTGATGTCGGCCGCGCCGACAGACGCCCCAAAGTGATCTCCTGCGACGGTGCCCGCGAAGATCGCGCGACTCGCCATGTTCACACCGTTGGGTCCTCCGAGGTACGTCTCGGCGCTGCCAGCCTGAATCAGACCACCAGGAGAGCTCTCGGGCATCCCAAGTATAATGTCCGAGTATTGGTCGCCGTTGAGATCCCCAGCGCTCGCGACAGCGAGGCCGTATCGCCAGTTCGGCTGGGGACCAAAAAGCAGCGTAGTAAAGACCACCGCGCCGGGATCCGCCGCGCCATGGGCAACCACAACCAAGCCGCGATTCACCATCCCGTTGGAGGTGTTGGGTGCAGAAAAAATCACATCGCCGTATCCGTCACGGTTGACGTCCCCTGCGCCCGCGACAGCGTAGCCCATCTGTTCGTCGGGTCGGAGGGCAGAGAAATTGCACCTTACCTGATCGACGAGCCCCATCGGACCGCCGAGATAGACGAACGCGCTTCCAGAGTTCATCTGCGCGAACTGCGCGTGCAGATGCCACCCCACGATGACGTCGCCAAATCCATCGCCGTTGATGTCGCCCGCCGAAGCGACGGCGTTGCCGAACTCTGTGCGGCCGATCGTTCCGTTAATCGTCTGCGCCATCGTCGAGAGACCCATCGCACTGCCAAAGAAAATGCTCATTCGCCCAGCAGACGGAATCCCTCCCGGCGAAGCCATCGGATCGCCGACAACGATGTCTGAAAATCCATCTCCGTTGATGTCTCCCGCGTTGGCAACGGCTGTTCCAAATCGCGCACCATCGACCGGGCTTACGAGCTCAACTTCTGGCACCGCCAGCCCTCCAGCAGTGCCAAGCAAAACTCTCGCTACACCGCCGTTCGGAGCGCCTGGCACTCCGGCGACGACGTCTGTGTAGTGGTCGCCGTTGACATCCAGAGGCGCCATTGTGCTGGTAAATCCCGAACCCATCGGCGCCGGGTGCACATAGAATTGCCAGGTAACGCTCGCGTTGGTGCCGATCGATGATGCGTTTTTTCCGCGCACATTCCAGAAGTACCAACCGTCGTTTAAGTCCTGCGTTGGAGACGCAGTATCAACGCCCACGATGGTTTCGAGCACCCTCGTGCACGCACGATCACGGCACAACGTCGCGACACCCTCGCCAGTTGCCGGTGGCCTACGCCATCGAAGTTGCGGTCTTCGAGAGTTCACGGCTCCTGTACTGATGGGATAGATGGGTCGCGGTGCGGCAATCATCACGCCAGCTTCAATGCTAACAACATCGCTCAGAACATCTTGCGCTGCGGCATCTATCACCGCGTCCTCGCCGACGTCTTCACCACGTCCCGAGGTCACATCCAACGGGCTTATCGAGACGTCGATAGGTTCGCCTCCATCCGGTCCCGCTACGGTGACCTCGGGACGTACGCAGTCCCCGTTGTCACCGCAGGTCGCGCCCTGCTCTCGACACCTCACGCTGACCGTGCAATTTGCAGCCAAAACGCTGGTGCATCCGCTTGATGGGTCATTGCAGCTGAGCGGCAAAAAGACCCTCGCCGAGGCTCGCTGGTTGCGCAAAAACCGAAGCGTCACAACCCGCTCAAGCTCAACCTGTGGAGCACCAACCCTCGCGCTGACCGAGGCGCGCACCCAAAGCGTGACCGGGCCATTCGGACCTCCCATTGGGGGAACCACTCCCACACTCGCTGGAAATCGCAGCACCCCTCCATCCAATGTCTCTTGGGAGAACGTGAAATCCATCAACGCCCGACTCACGACCGTGCTCGGCAAGTCCTGCGGCGCGACCGCACCGTTGATCGCCACGACGCGTAGACGAATGGGGCGATCTTGTGGAATATCGGTGTCCATGATGAGGTCAATGGATGTCGCTTGGCTGCGACAATGAGCCACCCCGAGCGCGGCAAAGACCCCCAAAAAATAACGTGCTGCACCAGCCATCACGCGCACTATCCCATAAGTCCCAAACGAACACGAGTTCAACGCGTTAGACTGCGTGTCGGGTTCGTGTCGTTCGGCGAAGCACTGCCGTCGCAGCGACCAGCAGGACTATCCATTCGTTGCGCTTGGGTGGATCCGTCTGTCCGCTGATTCGACAACCGCATCCGGGATCCATTCGATCTGGCGAGAGATCCTGGTCATCCATTTCTGGGTCAACGTCCTCGAATTCTGCGTCGTCGCCCTCGCCCGCGTCTCGCTCTGCCGTACCGCTGTCGTTGTCGGTGGGCGCATCAGTCACTTGATCGGGAATGTCCATGACTGGCGTTGGCCGATCCGAAGTGGCCGCGTCTCGGACGGTCCCCGCGTCCATAATGCAGACATTATCATCCACCCGACCGTCACAGTCGTCATCCATCCGATTGCACGTTTCAGCGCGAGGGACGACTTGCCCGACGCAATTTCCCCACCGTCCCGCGGTGCACGTTTCGGTTCCACCGCTGCAGATTCCTCGACCCGCGCTTCCTGCTGGGCCGTCGTAGCAGTTGCGCCGGACGCCATCGTCTATCCGGCCATCACAGTCATCGTCCCGGTTATTGCACGTCTCCGGCGATGGAACACAATCGCACTGGTCACCTGGGCTTGCGGGATACGGGTTTTGATCAGTCCAGACACCTGCCGACGTCGTGCAGCGTCCTCGGTACGAATCAATCGAAGCAGCGACCGCCGAGCGTTTGAAGCCAAAGTGCAGGTGTGGGCCCGACGAGCTTCCTGAGCTGGCCGAGCGGCCGAGTGTTTGACCACAGTGCACACGCTGCCCTCGTGCAACCGCGAGGGTGTTGAGCCCCATGTGGCAATAGATGGTTCGCGAGCCATCGGAGTGTTGAAGCTGGACGTAGTTGCCGCAGCGCCCTCCGCAGGGATTTCCCACATATCCTGTGTTTGCGCAGGAGTTGTTCGTGGCGACGACAACGCCCTCGGCGCTCGCCATCACCGTTGTTCCGACCGGGACACCGAAGTCTGTTCCGCTGTGGCCGTCGTAGCATCGAGAGCCGCAGTTGTAGTCTCGGCAGCCTGCGCCTGCGTTGTTATCGAATCCATAGTTCACCGCCGGGGTTGGCGCCATCGGACGGCGATGCGTCACTTGAGCTTGCACCTGGGAAGCGGCAACAAGTGTCACTGCAGTCGCATAAATTGCTGCAAATTTGCTCGTCCACTTCATCGCTCTGTCCCCGGATGTGCCGTGAGCTCAAGCATCTGATGCTGGCGATTCTGCACCATGACCCCATTGGATCCGGCGACGTGGATCGGCAATCCGACGCCCTCCATCGCTCTCTCGATGGTTCCAGTCGCGCTCAATGTGTACAGCGTGCCGTCGCTCTCATACGTCAGCTGCTGGTCCGTCCACACGGGCGCGGTCGGGCCGGTCGGCAGGGGCGTTGTGAGCGGAAGGCTCCACAGTTCTGTCTGAGAATTTGCTGTTGTTCTGTAGAAGTGCGCCTCGCCGTCTGGGCTAGCAACGAAGGCTATCGTCTGGCCATTAGGCGACAACGTCGGGCACCAAGCTGGATAGAGCCGTTCATCGACAACTCGCGTTGTCCCCGCCGTGATGCTCGCCTGCACGACCCGCAATTCCGGCGGCTCGCCGCGGGTGTACACAACCGACTGACCGAGTTGATCAAGGCTCATCGGACCGAAGACTGCTGTATCGATCGTCGTTGACCTCGCCGTCGCTCGGTCGTACCGAATAAGCGAATGCTCCGTGGTCAAGACAAGGATCGAGCTTGAGTGCTGGACAAAATGGACTTCAATGATGGGCTCGTTTTCGTAGGGCCATCCGCGCGTGGCGTTGTTCGAAAGCCAGCGAACCATCAGGCTTCGATCCGCGTCGGAGTTCTCAGGCACGGGCAGCACACGGCCGACAAATGCCTCTCCGTTGGCGGAGAGGTCCATGATGATCTCGCCCTCCGCACGCGGCGCAAGCGGTTGGTTGAAGGCTGCAACCGTAGGGATCGGCTCAGGCGAACACGATACCAATAACGCAAAGCTCATCAGCCATTTGTTCGAAACTCGCATAGCTCCAAAGATATCCCTTATCTCCGGATCCTGTGAAGCGAAAGACCGCTGAAGTTTTACCCCCTGTGTACTTCAGTGTGAGTCGTTGGGCTACGCAGGAGGGCTGCTAGCGTCGGCGTTGTCGCGAGATTCCATCGCGTCGAGCAAGCTAAGGTTTTCGGTAAACAGAGGAATAATCCCCGCAATCACGTGAAATACCAGCTGGCACACGTACATCAAAAACACGTACGCACTCCCCTCGTGCTCAACGACCGCTCGAGGAAAGTACATCGCGAGAGCTGCAAAAATGCTGAACTGAAACGCGCCGAACAGTCCCGGTGCGCTCGGGAGCAGGATTCCCATCGCGAGGACCCCCATGACTGCATAGGCGTGACCGATGGTCATCGGTAGCCCGCATCCCCAACCCAACAGCATCATCGTCAGCGCGTTAGCGCTCCAATAAATGAGCGTTTGGATGGTGAAGGGCACCATTAATTTGGGATCGGGGAGCGATCGCAGTCCATCGGCGAGCCCTCCGGCCTTCTCAACGAGCTTCTCCGCGAGCGTTTTTGAGACGAGCCCAAAAACCCCACGAACCAGCTTTTCTGCGAGCGCACGCTGGGACAAAAACAAACCTAACACCGCGAGTGCGGCCGCGAAGACGCCCACCAAGCCAAAGCCCAACATAGGGACTTTTGCCACGGGAAACGCCCCTATAAACACGCCTTCAAGAGGCAATCGCGGGACAAAGAGCATCGCGGCCCCGAGCATGAGCGCGACGTACAGACCATCGAGCACGCGCTCTGCAGCGATGGTTCCGAGCGCGGCTGAGCCGGACAGCTTGCCCTTCTCGCG
>JANNCG010000541.1:0-3769 GCA_031386385.1 Myxococcales bacterium | reverse complement strand
ATCGCATCAAGATCCAATTTACCGCTCGCGGCTTCTCCAACTGCAAGACGTCATTTGTGGCGTCGGCCATAAAAGGTGACATCTGCTGCAACACTTGGCGTTGATCACCGTCATCGACGACTTCCGCACTTGGAGCGCGGCTCGGCGTGCTCATTGCCGTGGCAAATGCACTCACATGGCTCACGGCTTTTTCTAACTCGGGAGCAACGGACAATAACCCCTTTATCGAACTCAACGCATTCGTCGAGGTGACAATTTCGATTGGGCTTCTTCCGTCGGCCATCTCACTCAATTGCCAGAGCAGAAAACGCGAAAATAGCTGAACTGCCTCGTCGGTTCGCCCTAGCACCGCCGCAGATCGTGCAAGCTCGAACATGCCAAACCCGCTATCGCCAACCTCGGCATTCTGCAAAATGGCGTGGTCAAGCACCGTTGCTGCGTCCTCACGAAGGTTAAGGTGCCAGAGGGCAAGGGCAAGGTGAGCTTTAGCTAGCACTTGGTTGGGAACTCCAATTTGCAGCCCTTCAAGCAGATCCTGCACCGATTCCTTCCATCGCTTCAGCCGAAGATAAACAATTGCTCGTTGCATTGAGTGCGATCGCGCGAAGCGCTTCTGTCGGCGAGAGTCGTTGAAGCGCAAGCCTCAATGAGTTCAGCGCCCCTTCAGAGCTTGAGAGCGCTTCGTATCCAAGCGCCTCGTGCAGAAATCCGTTAGCCTCAGTCATCGCTCCCGTCGCCACGAGTCCACTAATCTGTGCCATCCAGCGACGAACGACGAGCTCTGGCTGATCGGGCCCTGCGCTCGAGAGCAGCTTTGCAAATTCAACAAAGCGAGGGTCAATGGCTGGCAGATTCACGAAACGATCATAGTCAGCGAAGTCGCGTTTGTCATGCCACTGGCGCAACGCCTCGTGAAAAAGCAACTCGTCTGGGTCGAGGCTCACGGCTAAACTCTGGTGCGACTTCGCAAACGGCGCTTTGCTACCACCAAAAACCGGCGATACGATCCGTGCCAAAATGACCACAAAAACAAACCCCACCAAACTCCCAGCGAAGCCTGCGAAAAAAACCAAACCCAAACCCACCCCGCGCGGCACGAAGTCCGCCGCTCTCACGGGGGTGATTCCCACCGCAGCGCACGCGCCGGGAGTGGTCCTTGATCATCGCGGGATCGTCGTCGGAGCGGACCCGCGCTCGATCACGCACGCGCAAGAGATCACCGAGAGCATCAAGCGTCGAAAGGCTCGTATCGCCGAGGACTTCTACGCGTTGGGTGAAGACTTGGTGCGCTTAAAGACCGGCGAGTTTTATCGCAAGGTGTACGGGTACGCGACGTTTACGGGCTATCTCGAAGGCGAAAAAATCTACTCCGTCGTGCAAGCGCGCAAACTCATGAAGATTGCGCAGTCGATGAGCAAGTCCCGTGCGATCGCGCTGGGTGTTGAGAAGGCCTACGCGGCCATTGCGCTCACCGATGCCACAGTCGAGAAGGACACCGCCGAAGAGATCTTCGCGAAGGGGACCAAGGTGGCCGGAAAAAAGCCCGCCAAGGCGACGGTCAAAGACTTCGTCGTCGAAGCCAAACAAGCGCGCAAGAAAGCCCTCGCGGGCAAGCGTCGATCACCGGAGCAGCTCGCACACGACAGGGCCCTCGCGGCCGGTGTGTTGGTGCTGCGCGGTGCGCTTGCAAAAGTGGGGCTCGGCAAAGTGACGATCGCATTGCACTCAGAGGGCGCGAATATTTCGATCTCGCAACGGCAGCTTGAAGCGCTCGGGACGAAGCGGTAGCGACGCTCGTATGAATGCCACGAGTGCTGGCGTGCGCAAGGGACTCAAAAGGCCAATTTGGATCAGAATTTTTCGCAATTGCTGCAATTTGTCTAATATTTCTCACCGACAGTGACTGTCGGTTCGTTCGTCGACGTCGTCCAAATGGCGCGGCAAACTGAAGCGCACGAGCGCCGGGGATGGCGAGAAATGGCGAGAAATGTTTCGCATTTCTTCCAACGAAACGGCGATCGAAGGACCGCTGGTCGATAATTCGTTGGCCCGCCGCGTGAAGCGCAAATTCGGTGTACCATCGGTGTTCGGTTCGGGCCGAGTTGTTTTTTTTGCGAATGGAGTTGTCTATGAAGTCGAAGATTGCCGTAGCGATGTGTGCTTTGGGGTTGCTCAGTTGCTTGCCGCCGTGTCCGTACAACGGCGCGCCGGGCGCGAACCGAGGAGGGACGTGCGGGGATCTTCGGCCGGGATCGGCGATTCCAGATCCGGGTGCATCGAGTCCGTTTGCCAGGCCGGTACCGCTGGCTCCGCCGTCGCTGCAAGCGACTGAACCCGTAGCCCCGCCGGCGATCTCTGGTGGCTCAGTGCTCACGTCCGTGAATGGTCGCTACGTGGTGATCGGGGACTCGGACCGTGATCGGGTGTGGATCGTCAACGCCAATGAATTTTCAGTGCGTCATGAGGTAGTGCTGCAGCCGGGAGATGAGCCTGGGCGCATCGCCGAGGACTCTACGGGGACGATGCACGTGGCGCTTCGTGGTGGCGGGTCGGTGGTGAGGATCAACCCCGAGCTAGGGACGATCGTGTCGCGCACTGACGTGTGTGGTGCTCCGCGAGGGATCGCGTTTGATGCGCAAGCGAGCGCCATGCGTGTGGTGTGCGTGGGGGGTGAGTTTGTGACCGTTCCGTTGGATGGGTCTGCCATTGCGAGCAAGACGTTAGAGCCGGATTTGCGTGACGTGGTGGTGCGAGCGAGTGACATCGTGGTGAGCACTTTTCGCGGCGCGAGGGTGCTGTTTCTCAACCGCGCGCTTGAGCGCACCGGAGTGCTGCCGCTCAGTATGGTGGTGGGGCTTCCCGAGAGGATGAACTCGCTGTGGCGCATGATTGGTCGTGCGGATGGCTCGGTGATCGTGACGGGGCAGTCTTCGTCGGCGCGGATACTTCCGCCGCCCATAACTGGAGGATATTACGGCCCCGATGGGATCCCAGGGTCCTGTCGAGGGATCGTGAACACTGTCCTTTTGCGCATCACGACCGCCACTGCACAGCCATCGATCCTGCATGACTCGATGGCGCTTCCGGTGCCGACGGACGTTGTGGACGCGCGTGGAGAGCTGTGGATTGTGTCCGCAGCAAACCGTGGCGAGACGCCCCTCACGGGCCGTGATGGATTTGCGCAAGTGGCCAATGCGCGGATGGCGAACTGTGTTCCGTCGCGTGCGGGGGTCACACCGGGGTACACGCTGACGGGTGGGACGCTTGCGGCAGGGCACATGATGTTCTTCAGTCGCGAGCCTGCGGGCTTGCTTCGCGCGGATGGGCAGCAGCTGTGGTTTGCGGGTGCGCGCTCGGTTGAGCACACAGGGCACCGAATTTTTCACGGCAATTTTAACAACCGCACCGGTGCCGCTTGCGCAAGCTGCCACGCAGAAGGCGGTGACGACGGCCTCGTGTGGAACTTCTCAGAAAACATGCAATTTCGCACCCCATCCCTTCGCGGCACCATCGACGGTACGGGCCCGTATCACTGGCGCGGAGAGCTGACGGACATTCCCGATCTTGCGGCGAAGGTGTTTAGCACAAGCATGGGCGGGCCCACGTTGAGCAGCGGTCACACGGCACGGTTGAAGAGCTGGCTCGAAGCTTTGCCATCGTACGGGCAGACGACGGTGGGCGCTGAGGCGCGGGCGTCGATCGTGCGGGGCGAAGAGGTGTTTCGATCACCGGAGGGCAACTGTGTGATGTGCCACTCGGGGCCGAGGTT
>JANNCG010000521.1:0-3549 GCA_031386385.1 Myxococcales bacterium | reverse complement strand
GGCCGACTTGGTGAGGAACTATCTGCTGCTCCAGTTGCGGGCCAGCGACCAACAAACGCTCTACGACGAGGCATGGTCACCCATGCAATCGCGACTCGGCGAGCAGTTGAGTGAATTCATGCGTCAGTACCTGATGCAAGTCGGCGAAGAAGTCAGCGTCAATGAAGTGTACACAGCACTCAAGAAAAAACTCACCAACAAATCGATCGGAGATGTAGCGGAGTTTCTCCGGCACTTGAATCGGGCTTCGGTGCTCTACGCATGCATTATCGGCATTGATACGGCATCGCACGAAGGTGTTGCGCGCGGATTGCAGAGGTTACGTTCATGGAACATTGCCACGGCCAATCCGTTTATCTTAAAGCTGATGACGGCGGCTGACTACGGAGGCGTCACCAACGACGACGTCGCTAACAGCATCTCGGTCATCGAGTCCTTCGCCGTTCGCAGGGAAATTTGTGGTGTCCCAACCAATCAACTGAAACGAATTTTTCATTCGATGAGTCGCCTCGACTTGCCACCAACACAGGTGGCTGATTGGCTTGCAAAAACGCTCGCCGAAGGCACAACCGGGCGCCGATGGCCAACCGATGACGAACTGCACGAAGGGCTCACGCGTTACAACGCCTATGACGCGACTTCCAACAGGTGCCGGTTTCTTCTCCAAAGCATTGAGCGTAGTTTTGGGCATCGAGAACTACCGAGCTTTGAGGAAGCGACAATCGAGCACATCATGCCTCAAACTCTCTCCCACGAATGGAGGGTAGCGCTTGGCGACACCGCCGGCCGCATTCACGAACGTTGGCTGCACACACTGGGAAATCTCACGCTCTCCGCGTACAACTCGGAACTATACAACCGACCGTTCAGCGAGAAACGCACGCGTCTTCAATCCAGCAACTTCGAACTCAACCGCGGGATTGCAGCCTACGAGCAATGGACCGAGGGCGAAATCATCGGTCGCACAGAAGCGCTCTTCGACCGCGTGCGCACAATCTGGCCGCGACCGGGCAGCTAACAGCGCCGTTTGCTATCAATGTCCGCCTGATTCAACCCGTTCAATTTGCGGTCTCAGCAGCCGTCGACGCTAGTATGGAGCACAAATCCAAGTACTTCTCACACAGCCGTGACTTGATCGAGGCTAACTTTGTTCGCGGGAGAGCGACCGCAGAGTTGGTTCAATTCATCAAATTCTCACAGCGCGTTTAGCCCACTCTCACCGCGTACCGTTGATAGACGCAAACACAGGAGCTACCTTACTGCTCCGATGACGCCGCCCACATCCCTCTCACGTGCTTGCATCTACACAACCATTGAGATCAAGAAGCTTCGTGGCGAATTGTCGGACGAGACGCCGAGAGAATTTGTTGAGGGCAAGCGTTGGGCAGCAGGCGCGCAACTGTTGGTTGAAGCGCGCAAGCGCAATGAGATTTTACCGATCATTTTTTCCGATGCAAATCTCTGCGTGAATCTTGTTTGGTGGGGAGAAATACTGGATATTCGCATTGGGAACATAGGTACCACAGGGACCACAGTCCTCGTGCACCGTCTTGTAAAGATCCCCGCGCGCAAACCGGAGCGTCTTGTACGCGTGCGGTTCAAGCCGGTGTACATAGAGGCCGTTCCGCACACGCAGCAAGAGCTCATCGTTTTGTCCACGAAGGTCGCCATCGCTGAAGGCCACATCCGTCCGTACGTGCTTTGCCGAACGCCGGACTTTCTTTCAGCGGACGCGTTGTCAGGGCGGCCTGAGTCTGCGAGCACAAGCTGACCGTCATGGGGCGCTTCTCATCAAGGTATGGGCGGAGCTTGAAGCGCTGCGCTTGACACGCTCACAACATCATCGCAGAGTGCAGCTATCACGCTCGCCTCGCCTCTGCCTGCAAGGGCATGCGCACCAGGCGGGCCTTTTCGTTTCTCTGGTTGGGGATTTATGGCCACGATTTACAACAAGCCCGCTCTGTCACTCGACCAACATCTTGCGCTGCTCATTATCAGCCGAATGCGTGGCAAAGGCATCGGCTCTGGACGCGATATCACATGGCGGGGCGCTCTCCTGCAGCCTGGATTGCAAAGCGCGCAACGAATGTTAGAGCGATGAGTGAGCTTCACCGAAACTTCACGATCGATCCTTTCGAGTTGCCCGCGCCGACGGAAATTCCTGAGCACATGGCAATGCTGCTGGTTCAATTCGACGCCGACATACGTGCTGCTATCGAAGTGAAGTTGCGCGCAACTGAGTGTCTGCGGAACGTTCTGCGGGCGCTTGAGCTCATCCAGTCAAGACGAGACAGAGGCGAACTGTTCACCTAAGCTTCAGCGCGGTCTTGGAGAGTTTGAAAGCATCACAGGAAAAGAGCCCCCAGCCATGAACCCGACGAACACAAAAAACATCATCCTCTATGGGCCTCCCGGCACGGGGAAGACTCACAGCTCTATTCGGCGGGCGCTCGAGCTTGCGCTGTCTCCAGCGGAGCGCGCCGCGCTCACAGATGGAGCAATCGGCCAGCAATTTCGCACACTTCAAGCGGATAGCCGCATAGAATTTGTGACGTTTCATCAGTCCTACGGTTACGAGGATTTCGTCGAGGGGATCCGTCCACGCCTTGACGACGACAGAGACAACAGCGCCGGAAGTGACTCACCCCACACGATTGGTTACGAGATTCGTGATGGCATTTTGAAACGCCTTACATTGCGTGCGGCGGAGGCTGGCTTGAAGCGCGAGTCGGGTGTTGTGAGTTTTGATTCGCTGTGGGAGCGGTTGCTCGCCCAAATCCGTGCGGAACCGAAGAAAATTTACTTGAGCAAGAATGGAACACGCGCTGCGCTGCGCCCGAACCGGAAGGGTGACGTACACGCGGTAAGCGTCGACAAACACGACAATCCGACCGATGGCAAGCGGGGCGCCGCTGCGACAAAACGACGGATGCGGGTGCTTTGGGAAAATCGAGATACCCTCGGAAGTGATGGTCAAAAGTTCTCGAGACCGGTTGTTCTCGAGCTCCTCTTAAAACACCAGACAGAGTCGACCGTTGGATTCATTGCCGTCTGGATTCTGTACAAAGAATTGCATCGACTCTCTAACGAACCAGTGGGACCCGACGCTGATGCCGACGACGATTGGACGGACAGCGTGAAGAGCGCGCTCAGCAATCTCGATCACACCGGAGCGTTTGAGTTCACCGATGCCACACCCCAATTCGTCCTCATCATTGACGAGATCAACCGGGGAAACATCAGCAAAATCCTTGGCGAATTGATCACTCTTCTTGAACCCGACAAGCGTATCGGAGGGCCCAATGCGCTCACGGTGACGCTGCCCACCTCGCAAGAATCCTTCGCAGTCCCGCCCAACCTCCACATCATCGGGACGATGAACACCGCAGACCGCTCCATCGCGCTGATGGATATTGCGCTCAGTCGCCGCTTTTCGTTTGAAGAGCTGCTTCCCGACGCATCGGTGATTGAGAAGGTGTTGCCAACCAAGGGCGCGAGTCCCGCATGGGTCGCCGTGGTGGTTGAGATCTTCACGACCCTCAACGAGCG
>JANNCG010000513.1:0-6212 GCA_031386385.1 Myxococcales bacterium | reverse complement strand
GAGAGCAAAATTCGTATCGATCGTGATGGTCACTTTTGGCACGAAGGTGAGCGCATTGAGCACAAGGGACTCGCGCAGGGGTTTGCACGCTGGATTGCGCGTGACGACACTGGCCGCTGGATCCTTCGCAACGACTTAGATTGGTGCTTTATCACCGTCGATGACGCGCCGCTGGTGGCCAATTCTGCCACGGTGAACCACACCGACTCTACCATCGTCCTGCAGCTCTCTGACGGAACCGAAGAGCCTCTGCGCTTGGACACTCTGCTTCTTCGTGGCGAAGATAGATTGTACTGCACAGTGCACTCTGCGGGGATATTAACAAGGTTTTCTCGCGCGGCGGCGTTTGCGATTCTCGACAATGTTTCACTGACCGATGGTCACTTAACGCTCCGTGTTGGAGCTATTGATCATCCCCTCGCGGTACAGCCTGATTAAAGTGAACTGAAGCGCCATGACGACGAAGCCAAAAAAGTTAGCCAAGGTCCAGTCCACAAAACCGGCTCCCGTGACGACAATCGTTCAATCGAAGGCTACTGATTCAGTTGCCCGAGAGGTCGCAGAAATTGTTGCCCGTTACGAGGCCCTTCGTGACAGCGATGGTCTGTACCTCGCAGACGGAAGCGAGGACGTGGTGGCTCTTTTTTCGCTCGCGGTTGAAGAAGCCATTGAGCTTGAGGACCTGCGTAAATCAGCAGCGGCCGCCACCATGGTTTCAAAGCGCGCTCAAACGTCGAAGTTGACAGAGGCCCGACTCAACGCTCTGGTCCGCGTGTTGGGCGGCGATCGGCTCAGTGATCCCGAAGTTGTGCTGCGCAACGGTCGTACGGAGGGTGCAGCGTGGGCGTGGGCGATCGAGACGCTCACCCACTTGTTGGCCGAGCCCGTGGCAAAGCGTGACGGAGTGGCATCTGGCCTCGCATGGTTGACCTTGGCGCGGATCGCGCCCGATGAAGCCATGACGGTGTACGCGAACGGGACCCAACAAGCGACCGGTGGACTGGCGGCTGTCTGTGCAAACACTGCGTTGGCGTATGTGCTCGAGCGCTCAGAGTTTGAGTTAGTCCCTCACATCGCAGTGCAGTTAGAGCTCGCCACGGCGGATCAAGCGCTTGATGACCTCACGCGGGCAGAGTGTGCCGAGACGCTGGGGCGCATTTATTTGGGCTCAACTCAGCCCGAGCAGGCGCTGGTATGGGCGGTGATGGCGGTGCAAATATACCGCAAACTGAGCCGCCAATCGAAGCTCGTCGAGGCTCTGGCTATGTTGAGCGAGTGCTATCTTCGCTGCAAGCAGCCAGACGACGCGCTGTCGGTCGCTACCGAGCGGGTCACTATCGCTCATGAGCTATTGAGATCGGACCCGACGGACGAGTTTGCGCAGGTGCGAGCGGCAGACGCCGATCAGGCACTCCAATACGTGCACTCGCTACGCAAGCCCCGGCGCGCAAAGGCTTAGCTCAGGATATAGCTTTTGCGCTGTGCCACCGCTAGCCGACCTCGCTCGCGAGTGACGGAGGAGGCTGCGGGCCCGCACTTCCTGACAAATGCACCCAGGTCATTGGGCAACCGGGAGTGCAGGTGATTGCTTCGCCCCCGGTACCATCGTTTCTGATGCCACACTGGAATCCCGGCTGAGCACAGCGTTCGCCAAGATGCGGGTAAATTTCGGCAAAGCACGGCTCTATCAGCCTATTAGCCTCCCGACGGTTTCCTTGAGGAGACTGGGCGATGAATAGGGGACGCTCTGGGCTGAGAGGTGGGCACTGACTGTCAATCGGGATGAAAACATCGATGAACACCGGATCCGGCTGCGCGTCGACGAGTCTCGTTGCAACATCGGGAATCGGGACGTTTCTCTGTGCGTCGACTAGACTCACTGTAACGTCGCGATTCACGTCGTTTGTCTGTGCGTCGGGGACCGCACTATCGGTCGACGAAGCGATGACGGTAAGGGCACAGCCCGAGAGTGAAAGTGCTGGAAGTAAGGCTAGCGAGCGAAGGCGCGCAACCGACGAAGCAAAAGTTGATTTCATAGCGTGAACCCGCGGATGCACGCGGCATACCACCAGCAGAAGAGCCTAAAAATGGCGGCCTAAATCGCTGACTCCCTGCTCACTGCATGACATTAATGTCCCAACTGTTCTGCCTACAACGTACGACGATCAATCGACGATTTCTCCGGCAGTGCGTGAACCAGCATCACCTCAATAAAGTGCCCGCCAGCGTTGTGCAGCGTTCGACGCCGCCCCCTAGTGTGAGCCTACGACTGCGGTCGCATGCAGACGGTTCGGGGGTTGCCGAACTCGTTGTTTGCGCGTCCGACAGCACACAGCGGGGCGGGGCAGTTGAGGTCGCAGCCACCCGCGTTCATGCAGCCGTTGACGCCCATCGGAATCGCGACCTGACACCCTTGAGGGGTGCAGTTCGAGGTGATCCCGCTCATGTAGGTGACCATTCCCATGCGGCATGCGGGGACGCAGGTGCCGTTGGCATCGTTGACGTAGCCGTCGTCACACATCGCTGGGGGTGGGCACATACCCATCGCGTCTGCGAGCAAACCGCCTGGGCAAACCATGCGGCACATCCCGTCAACGCCGCTCGCGGCCTGTCCTGCTGGGCAGTCTGGAATGGTGTTTAAACAGCTCTCACACGCTGCTTGGATGGTAAACGCTGGTCGATACAAGTGCGTCCGAAGGTAGGCCTCTGAGACGTAGCCATATCCCGAGTCGCCCCAGTCCGCGCCCCAAGAGTTGCGAAACTGAAAGTACAGCGTCTCGCCTCGGCGCTCATAACCAACGATCAGCACCGCGTGTCCGCCGGTAGGTGTCACGTCCGAGTCGGGGACGACTCCCATCGGAGCCGTGGACCACTCAGCGCCCACGAGCGCCATCGCGACCACCACGTCGCTTCCGTCTGCGAGAGCGCGCTGAATCTGCGCGGGTGTGGGTCGCGTCTCACCCATCGGCGGGGTGAGCTCGTCCACCGACGTCACCGTAAACTGCGCCTCGGTATCGAGCGTCATCAGCGCTGCCATGTCCGCCATGCGCGCGTCGTAGCAAGCACGTGCACGTCCCATCGCCGAGGCTCCATCATACGAGTGCATGAGCATGTCGGCACGCATTTTTGAAGTGATCCCAGCGCGCGCTGCTGTAAGCGCATCGTTCTGACTTGGTCTGCAATAACGCAGCCACAAGTGCATCTCGCTTAAGTCCACTCTCAGCCCACGCGCAGAAATCGCGCTCTCAAGCCCAGCGGTGGTGGCGAAGGCTGTGCATGCCCCCACAGAGCCCTGATTCTCGGCCACGCCAAAGCGCGAACGGTGATTGACACTTGCGGGGAGGGCCATCGGGTTGGTCACTGGGCTCTCGCCCACGGGCATCTCGCTGGTGCCAGACTCAGTGATCATGTTGACGAGGTCGTCACCACACTCGATCGCGACCCACTCGCTGCCTTGCTTGATCCAGTCGCACACCGACTGTCCGTCTGCGGGATACGGAGGCCCGTCCGCTGGAGGGGCGCCGTCCACGCCACACGCTCCGGGCACCGTGGTCAACCCCATCGGAACCCGGGCGCACATCCAATCGCACGCCGAGTACGTCTGCCGATCAGAGCCACACACCTTCATCGCCGCCAGGGAGGCGTTGGCCATGCAGCGCTCAAGGCAGTTCGCTGCGGCAGTTGTCCCAGGGCGGACGCCGGCTTCGCTGCCGTTGTTGCCCCCATCGTTGGTGTTATTCGCTGCCGGGCCGCAGGCGCCCAAAATCCCAGCGAGCCCAGCTGCCAGAATGGCCCGCATCGTTGAGCGGTTGATGAACTGAATCATTTGTCATATCTCCAAAAATTGCGTGGACGATCTGGTATCAAACGACCGGTGGGCTGTCAATTGCCTCATAAACGAACGCACCCGGGTTCACAGCGGTGGGACGAAACCAGCGCGGATTTTTAGACAAATTCGGTCCCCGTGCCCCCAATGCGAGCGCTTTCGTGTGGAGTGAGAGTCGCGCGAAATACGCCGTTGGTGTTCGTTGGTGCTTGACTGCAAACGCGAGTAGGGACAGCGTCCGTATCCCTATGCGAGAGGCGGAAATCGCCGCCATTACCGAGCACTTTTTCGAGACCGAGTTTGCGGAACCTGACGCCGTAGCTCTTCTCGGTGCTCCCTATGAGCGGCAAGAACATGAAGGGCGAGAGTTTGTATTTCTCAAGCCCGACGCACGTTCGCTTGTGCGAATTGATCTTGTGATTCTGCCGCCCGTCGAGGGCGCTGCGATTCGCGGCGAAGATGGCGAACTGTACGCGGCTGAGCCCTTTGTCGAAGAGCTCATGTTGGTGCTGCGAGGGCCTGTGCCGTACTCACGCGCGCTGTTGGCTGAGTGGTTTGGCGCGCCACGTCTCGCCGTGGGTCCAGAAAACGAAGACGGAGACGCATCCACACAGCTTGAGTTTGACTGCACCGGCGCCTTCTCGGGTCAGCTCATTGTGCGCTGGTGGAAGGACCCTCGTGATCCTCCCAACATGGGGATGGACCGCGGACCCGACGAAGTGCGAGTTGAAGAGATTCACCTTCGCCGCCATCCGCCAGGCGATGCCCTCGCTGAAGAGATCGAAGACATCGAGGACCTTGGCGAGCTCGAAGAAGAGCAAGAAGAGCAAGCTGACGACAGTCCGCCCACAATGGCACTTTCGAACTTCTCGGACTTCGCCAACGGCGGTTTAGAAGCGTCCACAATGATGGGCCCGCCAGAGCCCGAGCCTGACCAAGACCTACCGGACTCATCGGACTACGGTCAGGAGCCAGCGGGGCTGACTGAGCCGCCTCCGGGGTTTGAAGAAGAGCCACACGTTCCGACCGCGCAAAACCATTTGAGCTCGCAGCCGTTGGTCCCAAGCATGACGTACTCGCTCGACGAAGCGATGGACTCTGGGGCGTGGCTTGCGGATTTGTCATGGCGCGTACTTCGCGTGGATTTTACCATCGAAAAAGCGATGGACCTGCTTGGCAGCCCTGAGGCGCCGATGGGCGCTGACGGCGAGGGGATTCCGCTCACGCCGAAGGATCGACGGCTGGGGTATGTGACCATTGTCCCGCGCGGAGAGCGTGTCGCTGAGGCGGTGTTGTATCCACCGGATGGTCGTCATTTGATCGTGTCGGTGGACCCGATGACCGATCGCTTTGGTGTTGATCCCTCGCGCGCAACAGGGGCTGTGACCTTTCGCCTTGATGGCACCCGCTCTCGTGGCAGCGTCGTGCTTCGTGGCCGTGAGCTCGGTCGCGGTGTGTGGGACGTGACCAGCGTGGATCTCCTGCGAAATTAGCGGCCATTGTAGCGACATACTGTGGCGTCGGTGTGCGCTTCTGCGCTTGTGTTTTGCGCCTTCGTGGTCAACCATTGGGGCCTATGACTGACGAAGCGACAACAAACCCACGGTTGATGGTTGATGATGGTTGGACTGCAAAGGTCGTCAAAAACGACAGCGATGATGGCTGGGCAGTTGAGATGTACAAAGACGGTCAGTCCGAGCCCGCGCTCGTGGGACCGTGGACGATGGGACGGGACAAAAAGAACCCAAAACCCCTGGATCCCAACGCATTTCACACACTGGTGAAGACCGCAACCGAGGTCCTCGCGCGTCACGAACAGCAGCGAAAAGCCATGCTGCACCGCAGCTTCGAGGTCACCGACGACGATGGGGGCCGCATTGAGGTCAACCTGGATATCGTCCCGGACGAGGATGACCCGCACGCGTATTTGAGCGCCGTGGTCAGCGGTGAGACCGTCGCCAAGGTCCGCGTGATGCCCAACTATAAGCTGTCGCAAAAGACCGCTGAGAAGTGGGTCTCGAGTCGCTATTCAAACGCGAACTAGCTCACGCATCCAGCTAATCTCTACCCCCAAATCGCCCCGCAGACGGCTCTTCACGTTGCTCAGCTTCTTGCGCATCAACCTCCGAGGACAGGACCCGAATCTCTTCGCGACGAACCCCCTCCGCTTGATCGATCAGCGTTGCGAAATCTTCTGCACACAAGAGCGCATCGACGTTTGCCCGACTACTCGCGCGCCAGTGCGCTTCAACCTCGCCGTCTTGCCGCTCTCTCTGCGCAATGCTCTCAAACTCACGCTCGCTCATGGTCCGGTCGATCACCGATGCACTCCGCGAGTCACGCCGTTTGTGCGCTCGAAATCGAAGCTCCAAAAAGTGTCGCAACA
>JANNCG010000490.1:0-3805 GCA_031386385.1 Myxococcales bacterium | reverse complement strand
GATGGTGTTGAGCGCGCGGAGGTGGTGGTGGTGACTGCGGGTGCGGTGCGAGTGCAAACCGTGACGGGAGCGATTGTGTTTCCGACGACGATGATTCCAGGGGGAGGGGGAGGGGCGCCAACGGTGGCGGATTTTGATGGTGATGGACGCGCGGAGTTTGCCACAGCGGGCGCGTCTAACTACGTGGTGTTTGATTTTGATTGCTTGCCCGGCGGTCGACCAGAGGGCTGTGGTGGTCGCGTTGAAACCAGCGGAATCCTCTGGCAACGAGCCACGCAAGATCGCTCATCCATGGTGACGGGCTCAAGTGTCTTTGACTTCAACGCCGATGGCCGTGCAGAAGCTGTGTACGCTGACGAGTGCTTCTTGCGTGTCTATGACGGACGCACTGGGGCGATTCAGTACTCGGTCTCGCGCTCATCGGGTACGGGTTATGAGACGCTGAGTATCGCGGACGTGAACGGAGATGGATCGGCGGAGATCGCGGTTCCGAGGACGCCGTGGGACCCTTGTCCTGCGGTGGATCCGCTTGTTCCAGGCTCAATGTTTCGCTCGCAAGCGGGCGTTGTGATCTATCGCGATGTGAGCAATCGTTGGGCTCCATCGCGTCCCGTATGGAATCAACATGCGTACTCAGTCACGCATGTGGGTGATCGAGGCGAGACCATTCGCACTTCAATGGTTCGTGCCAACTGGCGCACACCGGGGCTAAACAATTTTCGTCAAAACGTGCAGGGGTCTTTTCCAGGGCGTGGCGCGGTGGATTTGACGGTCGCTCCGCGCTCGATGATGTCGGCGGTGTGTATGGGCAACGACGCGATGTTCACGTTTAACGTGTGCAATCGCGGGACGGCTTCTGCGCTTGCTGGAGCTGTGGTGGTCGCGCGAAGTCAGTCGGCGATGGGTCGGCAGATTTGTCGAAGCACGCCCGCACCCGCGCTTGACCCGGGGCGCTGTGCCGAGGTCACGTGCCAAGGGATGCTCGATGGTCGCGACATCAACGTCCACCTCGCCGTCGACCCAGACGGAACCCTCGTTGAGTGCAACCGCGAGAACAACCACAGCATACTTATCGCCCCCATTTGCGGTACGCCAGGCTAGGGAAGAAGGACAAGGGTAAGTCAACGAAGCGCTATGGCGACAAACGCACTAGTCGCCTGATGACCAACATCAGGCGTGAAATGACCTGGGAAGTTCTTGGGATTTTCACGTGACAGCGGCAAACTGACTTGACTTACCGCCCCGTTGTAGCGTGCACTTGTTCGCATGAATGGTGGGATTCTCGCGACGTCAAAAGACGGATGGAACTGGCGCCTGACGTGGGTTTTGGTGCTGATCGTGCCGCCACTTTGGTACGCGATGTGGACGACATTCGTTCATCTTGGTGAGCCAACGGTGAGCATTATTCGGTGTCAGACCGAGTGGGGCAGGACCAACGAGTACTCTCCGTTGCTGACGGTGATCGCCGCATGGCTCACAGCGATGGTCCCAGTCAGTTTTGTCGAGGGCTTGTATTGGGCGGTGAGGCACGTGATTGGACACCTAACGCGCGAGAGGTTGAAAGAGCCCGTTGGACGCGAATGGAAATTTAGCGCCAGCGAAGAGGATATATCGGTCTTCGGTCTGTTTCCGTTTTCTATCGGTATTATTGGATATTCTCTTTTACTTATTCAACCTAACTTGTTTTCGTTTTTAGGCGTGGGGTGTGTCGCATTGTTTGTATTCTTGCCGTTGTGCCTCATCATTGGTTGGGTAGCAGTCTTGAATTTGCTTCTCCCAAAGATTGTCGTTATTGGCCCAGTCGCAGCGTTGTTCGTCGTCAAAGACTCGCAGAATCAAGCCATTGAGTACGTCGCAATTGTGAACGGTCGGGAGTGGTCTTTGCTTAAAGAGTCATGGCAGAAGCTTCAACTTCGCCAGGAGGTGTTTCTTCGAACGTCGCCCATCGCACGCGATGTGCTCGAGATCGTGATTCGGGATGTTGCGCCGCTTGCACATGGACCGTCGTGTGGCCCAATCTCTGAAAGAGCGTCTGGAATGGCTAGCGACTGATCTCCGAAAAAAGGGATTCGATCGCTGGCGGGGACAGACGCTCATCCGCCAGCTGCGGCTCACCGTCGATTGCAACTGAATCGCAGCGCCGCTCGAAGCTCATTCACCGTCAATGGGAGGTCCCACGTCGGCAGCTGCGTCGCCTACTCCGCTGTCTACTCCGCCCTCTGGTCCGTTGGGCGGCTGGGCGTCTTGAACGCCAGCGTCTGGCCGCGCTTCACAGGGCGAGTTGCGTGTATCTTGGCGAGAAAAATCGATGCGATCATCGCACGGCAAGCCACCGGCTGCGCACATTCGCATCGGTCCTACCTGTTCGCAAGTTCCACCAGAACAGGGCCCTGGCCCGCAGCGGTGGTGGCAGTCAAAGCTCTGAAGTTGAAAGTACGTGTTGGCACCGACGCACGAAAAGCGTCTTGTGCCGCAGGGAAAATCCGCAAAGCACATTCCCACTGCGTCGATTGGAACATCGGGAAAGAGTGGTACGGCTGGTGCGCAAGCTGAGAGCACGATAGCTCCCGCAACGGCCAACGCCGCAATGAGGGTGAAGGGAGACCGCTGGCTGGACTTGCTCATCGAATTCATTTTCGAAAATGAAGCGAAGCAATCGGCGTGCCGTTGCATAAACGACTGCTTAAAATGGGTGCGAGCATTCCAACCACTGTTAACAACGCAGAGAAATCGCACTGTGTTGACAGGAGCGGTGGTCGATGATCGTCGCTTGCCAAACTTGAGCAGGCTGGGTTCAAGCGCCGAGCGGCCGGCACACATTGCGTCAGTGAGTGACTGCTAAACCAGATGGGGCGACTCAATACGTGGCCGTGGATGAGCGATCTTCGCGATACACGCTTCGCGGTCTAGCGTCTAATTTCTGAAAAAAGGGATTCGATCTCTCGCCAACTCTCCGCGAGTCCCTCGTGGTTGTCCGGTTGGTGAACAGGCGGCCCAATTCACAACCGCGCGGACGGTGTATCGCATTCGCGCAAAAGCGCCGGCAATTATTCTGCGATCTGCGTTAGCATTGCACAAGTGGATCGACGACAATTCACGGTCTTGCTGCTCGCGTTGTTGCTCATTGAGTGCGTGCGGCCGGCGACTGGTGTCGTCGACAGGAGTCCGCGGGTGTACACATCGCGCGTTGGTCGAGCGGTCGCGATTTCGGTCGTTGGTTCTGACGCGTTGGTGCCTGCACAGGAGGCTTCGAGTGAGAGACAGGAGCAGGCAGACTGTCGCGTTCCGCAGGTTGATCGACTGACCCCCATCACTGGTATCGCCGTGGTGAACCCCGAACGTACCCCCTCAGAGCCCATTCGTTTGCTGCTTGGAAACATTCGTGGAGAGTTTGCTACGGATGGGAGGATCACCTTCGCTCACGATCGCACCGTTCACGCGCTCAAGGCCGCATCGCAAGATGGCGATGGTCACTGGATTTTTCTGTCGGGTGATGGACTTGCGGTGAGAAGCGAAACGTATCTCGGACCCCTTGCGCGCCTCGCGGAGACAACGCGATGCATTCTCTCAGCGACACCGGGGCTTGGCACGATCGCGGTCGTGAATGGTCTCAATCGGGGTTTTGTGGTGAGCCCGATGTCCATGCGGGCTTGGCCAGAGTTCGCGACGATCGGGACGGTGTCTCTGTCGCCATCGCTTGGAGCCTATATTGATCTTGAGCACAAAGCTTGGTGGTTAAGGGCCGATGGACAACGGATACCTATCGCGGTTGGGCGACAACGCGCACGCTCGTTCGAGGTACACC
>JANNCG010000486.1:0-1883 GCA_031386385.1 Myxococcales bacterium | reverse complement strand
CGCCGAGAAGATGAAGGCGTTTATGCACCTGCTGGGACACTCATCGATCGAGTCCCCAGCCAGTTACTCGACGCCACCGCCAGCCCTGATGGTCAAGTCGAAGGCAGCGCGAAAGATTCAGCCGCAATCAAAGACAGATTCGTTGATGAAGATGACGACCTCGGCGGTGCCAACCCCGAAGGCAAAAGCCAAGGTCCGAACAACCGCAAAAGTGAAAGCTCGCAAATCATGACAACCCACGTATTTGGTCCATCAGGTAGCCGTGTTGCACAGTCTGCCTCGCGAAGACTTCGGCTCCAAGCGCCCTGCGCACTCACGTTTGCCGGTCAAGCCTCGGACTACCTCGATGAGCTTGCGCTCTTGCGTCAATCCTCGCCACGCGCACGCAAGTTGGTCGACACTCTCTTGAACGAGCTAGACGTTTTTGTCGCACAGCTGCCAAGCGAAGATCGAAGCTTTTTCACTGAGGGATTCGCGGCGGCAAGCTGGCTTGAGCCAGGGGCTGTTCGACCTTCGAGCAGCTACTTGCAGAGCGTCCCGGTGTCTTTTCCGCTGATTTTTGTGACACAACTTGGACATTATGAACGACTTCGCGAAGCCGGCCTTGATGCTCTGTCACGTGATTCGGTGAGGCTCGCTGCGGGACATTCGCAAGGGATCATGGCGGCAGTCGCTGCCTCGCTAAGTTGGACCAGCGGAGACCTCAGTTCGGTCGCCTCTGTGCTAGCACCCCTCGGGCTTCTGTTTGCCCTTCGGATGCAACAAGCCTGGCCCACACGCGCGCCAAAAGCTGAGTCTGTGATCTCTGCGCAACGAGCGGGCGTGGAAGAGCCCACTCCGATGGCCGCTGTGACGGGATTTTTGCCCGCTGAAATGCGCGCGATGTTGCTGCAAATCGGTGATGGGATCGAGTGCACGCTCGATAACACTTTGTACCGTCAGGTGCTGTCGGCAAACCCCGATCGGCTTGAGGCGTTTCGCGAGCGCGTGACCGCGATCGTCGCGGCCCAGCAAAAGGCGCGCAAAGAGCGCCGGACCGGCGGACGCGTCCCTGAGATTCAGTGGCAGTACTTGCCGGTGAGTGCGCCGTTTCACTCTGCAGCGATGGCCCCTGCGATGGAGCACTGCAGGCGTGACGCTGAGCGGCTTGGGTTTCATTGGACCGGCAAAGATCTCGCGCTTCCTGTACTCGATACCGAGCTAGGGACGCCATTGAATGAGACCGCTTCGCTTGTCGATCGGCTCATTACGCTGCAGTGCGTGCGGCCTGTGTCTTGGCGACTGATCTGCGATTCGCTTGTGAAGATGGGCGTCAAAGACGTGCTGGACTGCGGGCCAGGCGACGCGCTGAGCAAGCTGACGTTTTCAAACATTCGTGGTTCGGCCACCAACGTCTGGGCCGTCTCAAGCGAGCACACGCTCAATAAGTTGAGCACCGACAGTGTGCGAGCCGAGCGAGCTGAGCGCGACGCGCGGATGTATCCCGTACCGGTTCAAAGCGTAGACGTGCAGCTCGGAGTGGACAACAAGTTCACCCAATTAACTGGAAATCCGCCCGTATTTCTCGCTGGCATGACCCCTACAACCGTCGATGCACCGATCGTTGCGGCCGCCGCAAATGCAGGATTTTTTGCAGAGCTTGCCGGTGGCGGACAGGTGACGGAGAAGATCTTGCGCCTTCGGATGGAGGAGCTTCGGCGAACACTGACGCCCGGAGCGGGAGTGATTTTCAACGCGCTCTATTTGGATCCGTACCTGTGGAAGCTTCATTTTGGTGGCGCACGGCCGCTGGTGGTTCGGCTGATCGAAGAGGGCTACCCCATCGTGGGTGTGACGGTGAGCGCTGGGGTTCCTCCGAAAGAAGAGGCGATCGCGTTGTGGCA
>JANNCG010000475.1:0-4989 GCA_031386385.1 Myxococcales bacterium | reverse complement strand
GCTTCAGCCCGAGTACACCGTGACGGTAAGTGTAGGTGCAGGCAAAGGCTCGTCGCAGTACTTCGCTTGCGATCTCGGCCACGGGTACGTAGACGTCAACGCGAGCTATCGATCATAAAAAATCTCTTGGAGTATCCACGGACTCTCTGTTGCGTCGTGGACTTGCAGCGTCTCTCGAAGAGATGGATGGGGACGAAGATTTTTTTCAACGCAGAGGCTTGAAGCAAACGCTTTGAGTCGGTACTGTGATTTCGTGACGTCGCTCGATAACAACAAACCGCGAACCACTCTCGCACTCGAAATCGGCGGCCAACGAATCAGACTGCATGCTCACAGCAACGAGCAGCACCTGGTGAATTTGGCTCAACTGATAAACGAACGGTTTGCAAAATTGCAGGCGAGTACACGGACTGCTGTCCCTGCTACGGTGCTGGCGTTAGTGGCGTTAGAGCTCGCGGATGAGCTGTTTGAGTCACGTCGACAAGTCGAGCAAGTGCGCGACGAGAGCGCACGAGCCGTCGCGCAGGCTGAGCAGCACGCTCGCGAGATTGAGCACGCAGCACGTCTCGCCGTAGTGGATGCGCTCAGCGAGATTGAGCGCGCACTTCAGGGCGACGAGCACGGCGCGGACCAGAGCGGCACCGGCTGAGCGGGTCGCGGGACTCGCGCGATCGATCGGTGACGTCTGTTTAGCTCCGAGCGCCAGAGGTAGAGGGAGATTTTAGCACTGTATCTGAACGAGGAACACCCCGCGCGGACGACAAGACATCCGCGCAAGTGCCTTCGCGAAGCGCTCAGGGGCCCCATCGTCATTGGAATTCCTCAGGGGATCGTGCGAGATGCTCGTGCGGTACTACAACGTTCAGTCTATCAATCGAACTTCACCTGCGAATAGCCCCGAGCGACTCTGCTTCAAACTCTCGCCTTCGCTGCAAACACACAGCATCTCCCACAAACCCTGAGGAATGCCAATGACGATGGGGCCCTGAGCGCTTCGCGAGGGCCACTGCGCGGAGGCTTGTCCTCAGGGCCCATCGCTCAGATACAGCGCGAAACTCTGGCGGGCAGTGCTAGCTCCGAGCGCCGAAGATCGCCGTGCCGACACGAACAATGGTGGCGCCTGATTGGATGGCGTACTCAAGGTCGTGGGTCATTCCCATGGAGAGGTGCGGGAGACGACTGTCCCCTCCATGCTTGAGCTGAAGGCTCGCTAAGAGCTCAAAAAATCGCAGCGATTCTGCAGGATTTTCTGTCACCGGCGGGATGGTCATCAAGCCGGCGAGCGCCAAATGTTTGCAGCGGTCCACAGCATCGAGAATGTCAGCGAGCTCACTGGGCTCGCAGCCAGACTTCTGCGTCTCGTCACCCACGTTGACCTGCACCAGAACCGACAACGGGCTTGACCGCACGGACGCATGGCGATCGAGAGACTGAGCGATCTTGCTCGAGTCCACTGAGTGGACCATCGCCGCGTGGGCCGATACAAGTTTGGCCTTGTTGGACTGCAGATGCCCAATCAAGTGCCAGCGAAGGGCGGTGTCGTGGGCAAACACCCCTTGCTTGTCGGTCCATTCTTGCACGTAATTTTCGCCAAAATCACGGTGTCCCAGAGCGCGAAGCGCAGCGATGCTTGCAGCTGGCTGAGTCTTGCTGACGGCCACAAGCGTCACGGTCGCAGGGTCGCGCTTGGCGGCGGATACAGCCGCAGCTATACGTAGTTGGACAGCGTTGAATCGAGCGTCGAGGGTCGAGGGATCCATCAAGGGATCGTGCATGCGTCAACTGTTCGCGATGAGCAACGGAAAACCCCCGATCGCTCGAAGCTCAAGGAGCACTTCAACCACGCGATGAATGGGCAGACCCACCACGTTGGCGTACGAGCCCTCAATTCGCTCGCAAAACGCACCCGCGAGCCCCTGGATAGCATAACCCCCCGCTTTGTCGACGCCCTCACCAGAGCCAACGTAGCGCTGAATTTCGTCCTCAGAGACAGCGCGAAACTTCACCAGGGTGGTCTCTGCGTAGGCCGGAGCGGCTCCAATGGTGTTGCCATGAAGCACAAAACCCGTGGTCACATGGTGCGCGCGGTTGGATAGCAGTCGAAGCATCCTTCGGGCGTCTTGCTCATCGCGGGGTTTGCCCAGAAGCTCACCGCCCACATGGACGATGGTGTCCGCGCACAAAAAAATGCGCCCCTCTGCTGAGCGACCCGATTTTTCAAAAGCATAAAGCGTCGCTGCGCCCTTCTGGCGAGCGAGTCGGGTGGCAAGTGCGTCGGGGCGCTCAGCGGGATGCAACCGCTCGTCCACCTCCACCGCAAACACCTCAAACGGAATCCCCACCTGCCGCAGCAGCTCTGCGCGCCGTGGTGATTTGGAGCCCAAAATGAGCGGAACAGCGTCGGTAATAGGTTCGATCATTGAATTAATGGTTGTCCGGGTTGTTACGACAAGGCCTGCCTATTGAGTTACCCCGAATTCGGCGAACGTCAACTCAACTCGCATTCATGTGCATCATGGCAGTCCGTGCTAAGATGGGCGCGTTGTGAACGGTGATAGCAGTGTTTTTGCAGATGAAATAGCTCAGTCCTTGCGCATCGGGTGCCCCGCCATCTGGCTGCAATCGCAAGACGAGCGTCGGGCGATCGTGCACCTTTCAACGCTGAGCGCAGAGTTGGGTCGCACTGTCATCCTGTGGTCTTGTGTTCGAGGCCTACACACGCTGCGCTCGCAGACCACGGATGCCAAAACGCAAGACCCCGTCGCCGCCCTAGATCAGTTCGCCAAGCACGAGAAGCGCGCGCTATTGGTTTTATGTGATGTGCACTCTTTTTTGGCCCAAGCGATGGTCTTGCGAAAATTGCGAGAGTCTGTTGCCCAGATCGCCGCCAACGAGTGCACCGTGGTGGCCCTGAGCCCTCTGAGCAATCCCTTTGGCGAGCTTCAAGAGGGCTGGGTGCAGCACTCCTTGCCGGACTTAGGCGCTGCTGAGCTTTTGTCGTTGCTCGAAGCCGTTGTGCAAAAGTCTTCGAGCCCGAGCGCGATTCAGCTAAGCAGCACCGAACAACAGCGGATTATTCAAGCAGGCCGAACGCTGAGCGAGACGAATTTTGTCTTTGCCATCAAGCGAACGTTGGGAGCAGAACCGTCGCGGTTTTGTGACGAGGCGGTGCAAAACTGTCTGCACACTCGACGACAAGATGCCTCCGCTGGATCGTTGCTTGAGCCCGTAGGGGCCGAGAGCACGCTGGACCGTGTGGGCGGTCTTGATGCACTCAAGCGGTGGGTGCAGCTTCGTGGGCGAGCTTTTTCGCCCCAGGCCCGCGAGTTTGGAATTGATCCCCCTCGTGGGGTGCTCATCGCGGGCGTGCAAGGCACCGGCAAGAGTCTGTGCGCTCAGGCCGTCGCGGCGACATGGAGGCTGCCACTTTTGCGCTTGGACTTAGGGCGGATGTTTCAGGGACTCGTGGGTGCATCGGAAGCGAACATAAGACGTGCGTTGTATTTGGCCGAGCAGAGCGCGCCCTGTGTGTTATGGCTCGATGAGCTTGGACGTGCGCTTGGAGGGATCGATCGTGGAGGAGACGCAGGGACCTCACAGCGGGTCTTGGGGTACTTATTGACCTGGCTGCAAGAGCAGCAGGCATCGGTGTTTGTCGTAGCCACCACCAACGACGTGAGCGGGTTGCCGCCAGAGCTTTTGCGCAAGGGGCGTTTTGATGAGCTGTTTTTTGTGGACCTCCCGGCGCAGAGCGAGCGCGTGGAGATCGCGGCGATTCACCTGCAAAAACGCAAGAGAGATCCAAGCGCGTTTGCGTTAGATGTGTTTGCGCAGCGTACCGATGGGTTCTGCGGCGCGGACATTGAGCAGTGTGTGGTGTCGGCGCTGTTTTATGCTTTCGCGGACGGACGCGCGGTGGCGGATGGAGATTTGCTTAGGGCTGCGAGGGAGTGTGTTCCGTTGGCGAAGACGGCGAGCGAGTCGATCGCGGCGCTGCGGCGGTGGTCCGTGGGGCGCGCTCGGTCCGCGAGCTCGGCACAGGACGGCGCCAGCGCAAACGTCGTGGTGTAGCAAACGGTGTGAAGCGTGAGAGGTTGGGTTGCCGTGAGGTAATTCGGCTTTCGCCTGATTATGTGCAGGGTGGCACTGGTGGCGAACGGTCCGCCACTGGTGCCGTGCGCAGGGTCACCGTGGCTTCATGCGCGGAGACGGCGTGGAGACGGCGGGGGGTGGCGGCCGCCATGGCGCTCCATGGCGGTTTGCCAATGAACTCAAAGAGTGATGTGCGCTCCAGGCGGGGGGCGTCGCAAAATCACTGTGAAATACGGCATCAATTGCACCGAGTCGCCGCTGGCACTCAACGTGCTCTGCACGTGGGGTATGAACCACAGCAACACCAGCGTCCACATCAAGAGTCTCATCCAAGCTCCACCCACGAAGCACAAACGCGAGCTGCACATGCGTCCGTTAGGGCGCTGCAGAATCCCGAGGCTGGCTTGGGTTCTCGCGGCTCTGCACTGCGGATGTGCAGAAGACGAAAACGTGAACGTGAATCGCGAAGCGGAGGCACGCGTGCGTACCGCGAGTATAGAGGCACAGATGGACGCGACCGGAGAGAGGGTTGTGCGTGTTCCGACGATTGTGCTCAGGGCCGAAGGAGGGATGCAGGCGCCGGATCAGGACGCGGTGTGGCTGCTTGATGGCGCGTTGAGCGCGTCGATGATCTCTGATGCACGAAGAACCAATTTATCTGCGACAAACCAAGCAAAGCGCATTTCAGCGCGGATCGAATTTGATCCGAGAATGAACACCCAACTATGGATCACCCCGACCGCACCGTTGTGGCCAGGGCAGACCTTCTCGGTCATCTCGACTGGACACCTGCTTGATCGCGGAGGACATGTCGTGACGGCCACAGCGATGAGCGCTGAGCCCGTGAAGTACACCGCGAAGGTGTGTGCCTCGGCAGACTGCCCTGCGATCGCAACG
>JANNCG010000469.1:0-6762 GCA_031386385.1 Myxococcales bacterium | reverse complement strand
GTCGACGGCGATCGTGAGCGGCGTGCTGTGTCCGCTCCTCGTGATGGATACCACCGGGATGGGTCGTGGCAATCTCGCCAGCTGCGGTCTTCCGCTGCCGGGACGCCTCGGAATTGTGATCGAAAACAGACCTGAGGCTGGGATTCTCGTTGGGTTGCAGGCGACCGAGGTCATCGGTTGGAGCCTCTTTGGCGCCGCGATTGGTGGGGGATTGCTTCACGCGATCCTGACGTACCGCCCCGAGAGGCGCGAGGTTCGGTCTCGTCCGGCGCCTCCGGGGTTTGACCAAATCCGCATTGCGGTGGGGCCCAATCCCGCCACCCCCCTGGGGCTCTCTGTTGGGTTTCAGTTTTAGCTCGCAATCGAGCGGCGGTTTTTGGTGGGAGAAAAACAAAAAGCACTCAACGGTTGTTACACCTTTGAGTGCCTCTCATCACACCTGAAGCGAGTAAATTGTCGAAACAGTCTACTCGCTTAGGCTGCGGAATTACATTCCGCCGCCGGATGCTGCGGGTGCGCCAGCGTCACTGTCCATCATTGGGGGGGGTGTGGTACCACCTGAGGTGGTGCCGGTGGTGCCCGTTGTTGCGGTTGTATCTGTTGTTGCAGATCCACCACCACAGGCCATTGCGATAGCGCCGACGAGCGCCGTAACCGAGAGCAGAATCAAAACACGCTTCATTGCTTCATCCTCCAGTACCGGGAATTACGACAAGCGCCGAGTGGAAAAACACAGGCAAAAGCCGCAGGAGCCGGTTTGGTACCCGAGGCGACCTTCAACTGTCAAGCTTTCAAATCGCTTTTTGTGTCATTTCGTCCACAAGTTGAGGGTTTTTGCAGATATTTTTTCTCGGCAGGTACTGAGCTTGTCATTTATTCATACGGTCAGAAGATGCCTGTTATGCTCCGCTGCTCAATTATTTCAGTCAGTGTGGAGTTAGTCGAATGCCTTGTGTGCGATGGATAGGGGCTGCCGGTCGCGGTCAGGTGTTTCCCATTTACAAAGCGATCACATCCATAGGTCGCGCCGGCGGAAACGATATTTCGCTCGATGGTTTAGGGGTGGCGGACCATCATGCGCAGATTGTATTTGATGGACGAGATTTTTCGCTCGACGAGGTTGATCCCGTTGCCGAAATTCAGATCAACGGCAAGCGCAAGCGGCGAGCGCGTTTGCAGCACAATGACAAGGTTTTGATCGGCACTGCAGAGCTGGTTTTCTCATTGCTCGAAGAGGCGACTGTGCCGTCGGGAAAATCCGATGTCCCCAAGGTAGATTCATCGCAGAGCGAGCTCGTTGGCTGGCGGCGTTTGCACCAGTTTTCAGAGCGGCTTTTGGTCACCCGGGATGTGCAATCGCTCCTTGAGAGCTTGCTAGACGGCGCGATCGAGGCGACCGGTGCAGAGCGTGGATTCGTGCTTTTTCTCAGGGACAATAAGCCTGAGGTCCGAGCTGCGCGCAATCTACGGCAAGAGAATGTGCCCGAAGCGGTACGGCAGCTGTCCGACAGCATCATCGCGAAGGTGATCGAGACAAAACGACCGCTCATTGTGGCGGACGCGATGAACGACCAGTCCTTTGCGCGCAGCGAGAGCGTCATGCACCTTCGACTCTCGAGTGTGTTGTGTGCCCCGTTGATTGCAGGTGGCGAATTGCTGGGTTTGCTCTATCTCGGCAATGACCGGGTGGCGAACTTGTTCATGGCCCGAGCGCTCGATCTGATCACGATATTTTCGGCACAAGCCGCGCTCATTTTGCAAAACGCCCTCTTGTTGGACTCGCTTCGAACGGACAAAACTGAGCTCGAGAAGAAGCTCAAAGACCAGCGATTTGGCGCCATTATTGGGGCGGTTCCGTCGATGATTGAGGTCTTTCGAAAGGTGCAGAAGGTCGCGCCAACGGACATCCCCGTGTTGATTACCGGAGAGACGGGCACGGGCAAAGAGCTCATTGCGCGTGAAATTCACCAGCGATCACAGCGGGCCAACGGGCCTTTTATCGTCATCAACTGCGGTGCGATCCCTGAAAACTTGATGGAATCTGAGCTGTTCGGCGCGGTTCGAGGCGCATACACCGGGGCCGTTGCGACCAGGATCGGCAAGTTTCAGGCAGCGGACCGAGGCACCCTGTTTCTCGATGAAGTCGGAGAATTGCCGCTACAATTGCAGGTGAAATTGCTGCGTGCCCTGCAAGATCGCATGGTGACAAAGGTGGGTGATTCAAAAGCCGAGCGAGTGGACATTCGCGTGATCGCGGCCACCAACCGCGAGCTTGAGGAAGAGATCAAGAAGGGAAACTTTCGCGAAGATCTCTTCTATCGACTCAACGTGGTGAACATCTTTTTGCCGCCCGTTCGCGAGCGTGGCGACGATGTCTTGGTCATCGCCAAGGCGTTGCTGCAGAAGTTTATTATCGAGCTCAACTCAGCGGTGAAGGGTTTTACGCCCAACGCTTTGGTGGCCATCCGAAAGTACGAGTGGCCTGGCAACGTGCGGCAGCTTGAGAACCGCATTCGAAAAGCGCTGGTTTTGTGCGACAAAACACTGCTCGGGCCCGAGGACATGGACCTGACCGAAGCGCAGCTGCAGCCCATTATGCCGCTGGATAAAGCGAAAGAAGATTTTCAGCGCCGGTACATCCTTGAGGTTCTAGAGCGCAACAATGGCAACCGAACCAAGACCGCGCGCGACCTCGGAGTGGATCCCCGGACGATCTTTCGCTATCTTGAAAAAGAGGGCGGACCACCACCCGGTGGGCACAATGGCTCAGATCCACTGTGACGCGTGAGTCGCGCATTGGCCGGAGTGGTCATGTGGGCGACGGGCAAAGTGCGACACGGATGTCGCAGATTTCTGGACTCGCGAGCGCGTAGTTTGCTGTAAAAATAGCAGCGAATTCTTTCTAACCGCTGTGAAATGACTGCTACTGTTACACGGTAAGACCGATGGTCCGCAGCGCTGCGAGTAGAATTTTCAGACCCTTCGAAGCTTGGAAGAAGGATGGTACGCTTTTCGCTCATCTCCGCTGCGTGCTTCAAACAGTTGGAACCTTCATGATCGCAAACGTCGGCTTAAGTACAGAAGGTTGTCTTCTCAGCCGGACCATCGCACCGGCCGATGCGGAGACATTTCTGCTGCCGTTGATTGCTCCGGTGATCGTTGAAGAACGCGTGATGGGGTTTCCAGCGCCAGGCGATATTGTGTTGCTGGATGCACCCATGGGTGGAGGATCTGTCTCAAGGGCATTCGAGGTCCGGGTTTTGTACGATGCGCCTGCAAATTTACAGGTAAAGATTTTTCGCGATCGGGATCGATCCTGCGTCTCCAGCATCAACTTAAACACCTGTGGATCTAGCATCACACCACTCAGTGGGACGGTCTCTCGTCGGCCGCCGGACGGTCGCCTTGAGCGTGTCATAACGTTTCGTGTGGTGATGACCGTTCCCGGTGTCTGCCAGGCCATTGATCTGTATGTGTCTCCACAGTTTCGTGACGAGCCTGACCAAGAACACAACCCTGTTCGTCCGGGCGAAGTCGCTCACGCGCGGTGGTTTGTGGCAGTCGCTCAAAGCAACGGTGATCTTCCGTCGCTGCGTCTGTGCAACGATCGATCGGCGGGCCAGTGATGAGGCCGACACTTCGCTCAATGCTCATGGGTGCCGCTCTCTTGACCGGTTGTGCCGCGCAGGGGCAACCGCGCTCTCCCGACGGGGGAATTGTCGTGACCAACATGTGCATGCGTCCGACCGACTGCAGCGCGTCTGCGAGCTGTGTCGGGGGTCGGTGTGTCGCTCGTGACGAGCGCGCGCGCATTGTGCTCACTGCTGAGCCGCCCAGAGTGGTCGCCGCTCGTGAAAACGGCTCCGTGAGCGACATGCGCGAGGTGCGTTCGCAAGAGAGCGTGGATATTCGGCTCCCTCGCACGCGCCCCGTTCGTGGTGGCGTGTTTGGGACTGTGATGGGTCAGGTCGTGCGTGTTGAGGCGCAAGTTCGGTTTGCGCGTTCAATGGCCACGCTGGGAGAGCTTGGCGTGTCGGCTCTCTCAATGGTCGGCGAAGAAGCTACCGCCGGAATTCGAACGGAGCTCGCGCCCGGACTGTACGACGCCTTTGTTGAGCCCACGGATCAGACAGCGTTTCCGCCTGTGCGTTTGCGAGAATTTCTCACCGTGCGTGAGAGCGCTAACCAAGACCCGACGGAGTTTTCGCTGCAGTACAACTCGCTGCTCGCGGTGAGCGGGTCTGTCCTTGATCGGGACGTCGGTGCGGGCGTTGGTGGGTTGTTTGTGCGTGCAGTTGATTCAGCGGGCAATGCCATGTCAACCCGAGGCGTCACCACCAACGGTAGTGGCTCTTTTCGTCTGGCATTGTCCCCATCCGCAGATAGCACTCCTTGGTCGCTTGAGATCACAACCGGGGCCCCCATTTCGCAAGTAGCTCGCGAGCTGCCACCTTCGCGATTTGTGTATCGCATTGCCTCAACCGCGTTAGCGGCCAATCCACGCGCTGGATATGAGGGTTTGTCCATCACGATCCCGGGCCTTGCGCGATTTGCACAAACGGCAGAGGGAATTTGTCCTGGTTGTGTCGCCGTTGAAGCGAGCGTGCAGACCGAGCGACTCGAAAATGTGGCGGGTTCTACCGTGTATTTGCATGGCTCCGTCATCCCAGACCTTCCTCGCGGACACGTCGCTTGGTACGAGAGCTACGCGCGTACCGATATGAACGGTGACTTCAATGTTTGGCTTGTCCCTGGCGGCTATGACGCCGTGATTACGCCTCAGGAGTCCTCAAACAAGCTCGGCATTACATCCACTGAGATGCTCGTCCCTGAGATGCCCCTACGTGGCCGAACGCTGACGGTTCGTGATCGAGTGCCGATCCGTGGACGGCTTCAAGACAGCTCTGGTGGTGCGGTTCCGCTTGGTGGTGTTGTGGTTCGGGCGATTCCTCTGCGTGAGCAAGGGAGCAGCGGGACCACCACCATTTCAACGGGACGCGAAGTGTCCGCCGAGACCTTTGCCGATGGGACGTACACGCTGATGGTCGATCCTGGCCGCTATGTGTTGTTGGCCACGCCGGCGCCAGACACCGGGTTTGCGGCCGCCGTTCATCTCACTCCAGTGGATCGAATCATCCCCAGGGCAACGGACGCTACAGAGCAGTTCGCCCTTTCATTGGCTGCTCCGGTGTTTGTGCGTGGTCGTGTTTTGGACGCCGCCGGGATGGTTTTGCAAAACGCGCGTGTGAGCGCCGCCGCTCGGGTTGTTCTTCGTACAACCATTGATATGGTCACCACCGAAGTGGCGCTGGACCTTCCCCTCGCGAGCGACATGACTGGCCCTGCTGGCGACTATGAACTGCTCGTCCCGCCTGTGATGTAGTCGCGTTGCTCACTGTCTCGATCGGAAAGATAACTCTGATATTATCTCCCTCTCGCGATCGTTCACGCTAGCCTGGGATCGGGATGCAGCAGCCGGTAGTGCAGTAGAAGTTCACTGGGCAAGGACCCTGGCCTGGCAGCCCACATGCTTGAATCCCTGGGGGGCACTGAGACGCAGGAATTCCGCCGTCGTTTCGAATGATCACCACGTCGTTTGATGGGCTTCCATCGGGGCCTCCGCTCATCCCTCCGTCGGGAATCGGTGGCGGAAAACACTCTGGTGGCGGCATCGGACGACCGATACACACTTCACAGGGACCGCAGTCGTTAAAGCAATCGGCGACCGGAGTGCACGAACGGCAGGCAGCCGTGTTGCCTACTTGCGCGAGTGTGCAGCTTCCGTTACCGCGGTCATCGCGAGATCCAAGCCACACAAACTCGCCACCCATTGCGGCGCTTCGCCCGCGAATCTGTGGAAAAGTACAACAACCGAAGCAGTCGCAACCATTGGGCGTCAAGGGCCTGCAAAAGTTAAGGCATTGTTGAGACTGGTTTGCGGGGCAAGTTCTTCCGCCTACACGGTTGCGATCAAACGCGCAGGCCATCCCCTCGGGCGGAAAGTTTGGTCCAACCTCGAGCGGGTCGCAACGGTGATCCCAATTGCAGTCGTCGTTGCCGGATCCGTTGCCGAAGTCGAAATAGCAGTCGCTCATGCACGGTCCACCTGCTTCGCCGCCGACACCTGCGAGCAAAATAGGCCCCTCGGTGTTATCGCACGGGCCAAGACACTCTGGGTCGCGCTCGTCCGTACGACCGTCGTTGTCGTTGTCCATACAGTCGCCGCATTCGTTTACGTGCCCACCGCATGCTACCGGACGACAAGGTCCATTCGGCACATCCATCGGCGGTCCAACATCATTCAAAGACGGTACATCTATCCCCATCATCCCATTGCCATCGACCCCTGTGTTGTTGGGGACATCGGGGACAATCACGTTGCCGTCGGGCAGCCTAATCGGGGTGACATCAAGTCCCACGACAGCACCATCCATCATTGCGGTATTTCCGTCTGGATCTCCTCCGTCGACAAGGGTCGGAGCGGCGCTTCATCCTACAATCGTGAGGAACATACCAAGAAAAATAAATGTTCGGCCGAAAGCTAGAGTGGGCATTCTCATCGTTCGGTTGTCTCACAAACCGGCCCGCGAGACCAGTTTCAGAGTCCAGTGATCGAAATTTTACCCAACGACAGGAGGAGTCGTTGTGAGAACTCCAGGAAGAGTCGGGAAAGGGGCGCCGCCGGGCTTGTCGAACTGCTTTCTCCAGCTTCCTCGCGACCAGCGAACCCATAAGAGCACACTGACGATGGTGGTCTCGGCC
>JANNCG010000468.1:0-1790 GCA_031386385.1 Myxococcales bacterium | reverse complement strand
CTCGAGCAACCTGACGCCGGAGCCGTTCTTTTCGACCTCAGCGGAGGTCAGCAATGTTTCCTGCCTGTCGGCTTCGGCCTCGCGAAAGCGGATGGCGAAGTCCACGAAGATCTCGTCACCGGGTGGCGGTCGTTCGACCTCGCCACGCATGAGCCAATTGTGAATCGTCTGCCGGGTGACACCGATACGAGCAGCGCATTTGTCGAGCGAGAGACCCCGCTTACGAGCGGCAACAGCTTTATCAGCAGCTTCGGTTGTGAGGTTGGTGGGTCGTGTGCGCATGAGAATGTCAAAAAAGTACTCACCCCACGTGCATCACCGTCTCATTGGGGCGAGCGATGGGATGAGATTGGTAACGCCGGGCGGACTCGAACCACCAACTCTGGGTTATGAGCCCAGCAAGCAACCATTGCTCTACGGCGCGATAAATTTGCCACACATCACCCTCGCAGGTGCCCCGTGTGGCCGGGGATCGCGTCACAGCAACGAAGCGCGATTGAAGTTTACGTGGGCTTCTCAGTGCCCTCAGCGAACGCGCCAGCCTCACGCAAGTCGCGGAGGTCCCGGCGAACGGTGCTCGGTGTCGTCCCGAGCTGCTGGGCGATAACCTCCACGTCGTGCGGCGCACCACGCGGGAACCACTCCAACACCTTCAGCAATCGAGACAATCGGTTCTTCACGCCCCCACCGCTTCGAGCGGGATTCGGTAGTCGCGGCCATCCCCACCGGCGACCGGCAGATACCGCAGGCCATCGGGGGACGGGACTTGTCCGTCAGCACACCAGCGTTGCACGGTGCGAAAGGGCGTACGAGTCCGTTGGTGGTACTCGCGCGTAGAGTAATACCCACGCAATTCTGGTGCAGCGCGTCGATTGCGAGCGTGCAATTTGGGCTGGTTGTCAACCATTGCGCACAGGTACCCCTCCCAACACATTTGTTACTTTGATGGCGCGTTTACTTTTGGTCAAGCGCCGACGTGCTTTTTTCGACCGCTTCGCTTTGGTTGCCCGTTTTCTCGCTCGTACCTCCGCCACCACCTCGGGCAACTGCCGAACGCTCGACAACCGCTGGTCTGCGTCCGCCACCATCTGCCCCAAGGCCCCGCTGCACCCCTCGCGGTCACTGTCCTTGTCGCTGTCGAACGCGGCATACGCTCTGATCGCGCCCAACAGCAGCACATCCGCGCGTGCCATGAGTGTCCGCGCTCTCGACCCCTCGCCCCACCGTGACCACTCCAGCGCGATCGCGATCCGGTCCGGCTGGGCCACCAGCACCGCCAGGGCGAGCGTGAGCTGATCGATCGCGACTGTGCCCGAGTACACGAGCCACAGGGTCAACGCCTGGCGTCTGGACTCGCCAGCGGTGGCGTACAACCTCCCGAGTCGCCTCTGTGCGCGCCGAGCTGCTTCACCGCCGCGCGGTGGTTCCGGAGCGTCACGTCCGCTGGTCTGGATGCGCTCGGTGATCACCAGAGCTCCGCCGATTCGGTCCGGGAGGGATGCAGCGAGGGCCTGGATGTCGGCAATGAGTGCGCTCATCGGGTCCGCCTGGCTCTCGCGAGCAGACCCTTGGCAGCACGGCGCCGTTGTGCGCGGTTGCCATCAATTCCGCGCAACCGATCCGCTTCGCGCTGCAGCTCGTTGGTATGGGCGCGCAGCCGATCTGGCGCGCTGGGCGCGAGACATGCTCCGGTATGCCCCTCTTGCTGCTCGCAGTCATCCCAGCCATCAGGGAGGCCGGGGACTTTGAGTGGACAGGGTCGCCAGTTGTCTTCGTAAATCATTCTGCGG
>JANNCG010000465.1:0-1608 GCA_031386385.1 Myxococcales bacterium | reverse complement strand
CTCGCATCGCGATGAGCCGATCGCTCTGATCGTAGAAGAAGATCCATTCGCGAGAGAGCGAGCTGGTGGTGAGACTGCTACGAATGCGGCGACCACGCTCGTCATTCCAGCACGGTTGTATAGCCACGATCATCAACCATCACCGACTTAATCGGCGCTTGTGGCCGACGTTGCTGAGCGAAACCACCAAAAGCAACACGGCACTCAACAACGCCACTGACGACACCGGAGGACAGTATCGCACCCAATTCGCCACCCGCTCAGAACTCGGAAACGAATCCAATAACCGCAAACTTATCCACGCACTGATCACGGTCCCCAGCACCCACGCCCGCACACGCGGAGCAACCAAGAGCACGGCCATCACCATGATGGCGTAAGTCCCCTCCCAAGCGAGCGGTGAGATCAAGATCGATGTGGTGATCAGCGCGGCCCACTGTCGCCACGTCTCGTTGGGTCGATGCTTGGAGAGCCAAAGACAGCGGAGCGAGACGCCAACCAGTAGCAACACATTGAGAATGGTCGCAATTTTGCTCGCTGTTGGGACGCTCAACTCAACTATGGGCGTCGTCCACGGGTTGCGCAAAAACGTTCGTGCCACCAACGCAGGGATGCCTTGATTGAGCAAGTGAGCGCGCGCCGGACCCATCGCGTTCACATGAGGAAGCGTCTCACCGATCCACCGAAGCATCCCTCCCGGTACGAGCAATTCACCTCCCAAAAACAGCACACCCACGGTGCTCACCGCGCTCACCATCGCAACACGTCTGCGTTGGGGACTCATCGCTAACAGCAACAACAACGGCGACAACTTAATCGCTCCAGCGATGCCCAAAAACACACCCGCCAGCGCGGGTCTTTTCACCCGAAAACTCCAAGCAAGCGCGAGGAGCAAGAGAATTTCGTGGTTCACTTGGCCCACAAAAAACGCAAACACCGTCGGAGTCACCATCAACATCAGCGCTGTGATGCAGGGCAGTATTTTGGCGTTCAACAGTCGCAGCGCGCTCTGCAAACAAAGCATCGAGCACAGCGACCACAGCGCCCATGCAACGGTTGGCGCAAACAACGTGAAGGGCGCAATCGCCACCGCAAACCACGGAGGGTACAGGTAGTATGCTCCCTGCATCATGGGCAGATGGGCCTCGGTCACCATGCGATCGGCAATCACGGTGTCGTACGGATTGAGGCCCATGCGCCACATCTTTGCGGCGAAGTAATAGTCATAAAAATCTAGGCCCGCGAACCTTTCACCACCAGGCCACCGTCCGATGTGCAGACTGAGCACAACCAGCGAGAGCGCGAGCGTGGCAAACACGATGGGAACAAACCACCATCGACGACGGTGCAGCGCAGAAGTCACAGCGGCCGTCGGCTGCGGAGGGGGAAGCGAGTTCGGATGCGACATATGGGCAGCGGTCCTGATGCTAACATCCTGCGCCGCTAGTACCGCCGCCAGAAGTAAGGGGATGTTGAGGTGCCGTAGGCGCGGACGACAAGCATCCGCGCAAGTGCCCTCGCGAAGCGCTCAGGGTCCCATCGTCATTGGCATTCCTCAGGGTTTGTGGGAGATGCTGTGTGCTTGCAGCGAAGGCGAGAGTTTGAAGC
>JANNCG010000461.1:0-2603 GCA_031386385.1 Myxococcales bacterium | reverse complement strand
GGCACTTGCGCGGATGTCTTGTCGTCCGCGCGGGGCGTGCCTCGTTCAGATACAGCGCTAATATCTCTCCGTTTCGTCCGGTGGGCGGTGCGAGTGGCAGATGGCGGGATTTAGAACCGCGCGAGCATGAAACGCGCAGCGCAAAATCTGAAACATTGCCTGCGAAGTGAGCGGTGAAGAAATTGGTTCATTCGCACGATGGGAGGGGATCACAAATTGCGCTCAACGGGTAGCGCTTCGCCACACACGGCGCACTCATAGACGAGCTCTTTGATCAACGCTAGCTGCGCGCAGCGAGGGCACCTTCGAAAGACAAACGCCGCTGTCCATGTCTCGGGGCGCGCGACTTCAAGCCGATCAAGCGCGCCGCTGATGGCATCGTACGACGTCGGCTCAGGTGCGTACCCAGTGGACTGGTTGGTGACCGATGTCGCCGTGAAGCGACCCTTTGCATCGCGCTCAATCGTCAACTCACCCGCGGTTAACACGGGCTCTGCGCTCGCACAGGCGACGTGCTCACTTCGCTGCGGTGCGAGCCGCAAGACGCCGTCAGCCATCACGACAAATGTGGCACCATCGCGGGCTGTCTCAGGGTTGTCTCGCAGCCAGTGAGCGAGAGTGTCGCGATCAACGATGGGTGTCCCTGCGGGCTCGCCGTATGTTCGCTCGCGTATCGCGGCTGCCCCGATGTAGGGATAAAGTATCATCTTCGTTTGCCCGGTCGCTTTTGCTCAGCGAGCATTTGTCGCAGTGGGCATTTGTCCGCCCAATTCGCACGCAGTCTAGCACGCAAATCGCAGGACGTACAATGTCCTCCCCAAGTTGCGACGGCTGAGTGAATGGCCTACACCGAACCGATGCACCATGTTGAATTTGGGTCCGTCGCGAACGGGTTGAGAACGGTGATTATCCACCGTCCACACTTACATCGCGCGGTTGTTACGGCACATGTGGGGGTGGGGTCGCGGTATGAAAATGGGCGCACCAATGGGTTGTCGCATTTTCTTGAGCACATGCTGTTTCGCGGCAACGCCTTGCACAAAAATGCCCCGCTATTAAACGAGGCGATTGAGCGGATTGGCGGGGATTTGATTGCGAGCACGCACGCGGATTACACGACGTATGAGGTGAGTGTTCCACCCGGGGCGGTGCAAGAGGCGTGTGCGGTGCTAGGGGCGATGCTGAGCTCACCTGTGTACACCGAGATGCTGGTTGAAAAATCGATTGTGCGCGAAGAGATTCTTGAGGACCTCGACGAAGATGGCCGAATTTTGCAGGTCGATACGCTTAGCCGCAACCATCTTTTTGGCACGCACCCGCTGGGGATGCCCATCACCGGGACCATTTTAAACGTCGCACAGTTCTCTGAGAAAGATCTTCGACGACATCACGCGCACTTCTACAATGCGTCCAACGCGTGCATTACGGTGTGCTCACCGCTGAGGACCAAAGACGTGAGAAAGATGATTGAGTTGGGATTTGGCTCGATGCACAAAGGTTCGCCTCGGTCGCCAGAGCCCACCACCGTGGCGCAAGAGCGGGCGAGGGTGCGCTTTTCGCGACGACTGAGCAGCCAGACGTGTGTCCGGATTGGATTTGCCACGCCCGGAGAAGAGAGCAAGCACGGCCGCGCCGTAGAGCTATTAACCCGCGTTTTGCACGATGGCATGTCATCTCGCCTTCACCGCCGGATCTGTGACGAGCTGGGTTTGGCCTACGAGATCTCGGCTGGGCTTGAGCAATTTCGCGATGTAGGCGTGGTTGAGATCGCCAGCAGCGTGGCGCATCAAAGTGTTCCGCAGTTGGTGGGTGAGATTTTGAAAATGCTGGCCGAGCTGGCGATTGAGGGACCCACCGATGATGAGATGAGCAAGATAAAGCTTCGCTACAAGTGTGAGCTTGACGCGATGGATGACGACCCACACGAGCTTGCGCGTGAGTACGGAGCGCGCGCCCTGTGGGGGCATCGTCACTCAGTTGAAAGTGTCCGACGTGAGGTCACTGAGCTCACTCGCGACGATTTGATCCGCGCGGCGCGCTTGGTCTTCACTCCCATGCGGTTGAATGTGACCCTCGTGGGGGATCTCTCAGCGACAGAGCTCCTGGCTGTGCGAAAGAGCGTTCGCAAGTTTCGCGAGAGAATTTGCAAAGCGTATGACACTGGAGTGCTCCGCGCTCCGAGCCGAATTTTGGTCCGACCGCAGTTTGCGCGTGCAGCGCTTACGGTCTCACTTAAACGTTAACCTCGCGACTTTAGACATCCACCGCACAATTGGGTATGACTTAGGCGTGCAGCGCGCATGAGCAAAGGGCCTACCGACGAAGGCAGTCAGTTGACGCTTGAGACTTTGTTCTCTCACGTGCCCGCCGCTCCATTGCGTGAAGAGCCAACAGTTGTTCGCAAGAGTGTAGGCGATTTTGAGCCGCTTCGAGTGGCTGCGCAGAGCGCCATTTGTTCCGCGGCGAGAGAGACTGTGCAGCTCACGGTGACAGACAATCGGCGCACGATGCTGTCGAGTCGTTGGCAGCGGGGGGTCCGATGGTTGCGATTGCACCGAATGTTTTTGCACGCACCCGCGAAGGTACTTGAGGCCATCGGCCGG
>JANNCG010000452.1:0-6379 GCA_031386385.1 Myxococcales bacterium | reverse complement strand
AACGAAGTGATTCTCGATCGTGATCCGCGTCCGTTGTGGCGGCCGGAGAACTTTTTTGATCCCGGTGCCGGACGGCCAATCAGAGCGCCGAACTCAATGCAAGAGCCTGACAATGTGTGGTCTCAGTGCGGCGCTAGATTTGATCTCGGTGTGCAGTTTAGGGTGGTGCGGTATGTCCCTATTCGTGTTCAACCCGAGCAGGCAAATACCTGCCATGCCATTGCACGAACTGGTGGTGGTGCTGGTTTTATGGGGTGTTTCAATCGGTGGGTCACGGCGCTTTTAGCCAATGTCGACGGACCTGCAATTCCCATTATCGTGATGCCCCGCTACACACAGCGTAACGCGGTTGCCGAGGCATTTGGATCGCAAATTGTCGTCGGGCTTGCGGACCTCCTGAGCGACTCCCGCCCGCATCGAGAGAACATAGTTGCACATGAGCTGGGCCATACGCTTGGTCCGAGCAGTCCGTTTTTCAACGATGGCTTCGTTGATCCTGCCGAGCATCCGTTTGACAACCTGATGGCCAATCACGCCAATCGACTCAGTCGTGGTCAATGCCAGGTTGCGTACTCAACTGCGGGTCAGTTTCTTGCGCCATGAAGGGGCAATATCTGTTGCTGTGTGCCGTAACGATACTGTCGTGTGGGACAAGTATCACGAACACAGATCCGCTCGAACCAAGCCAGCTTGTGCGGGGTCCGGATGGCACAATTCGCTATCGTCGCCCTACTTGGTGCGCTCCGTGTGCGCCATGCGATTGTAAGTGTGCAGACCCGATAGGTGCGGCGCCCATCACTGAGCACGTGTTGATTGGCGCGCAAGGCACGAGCATGGTCGGTCAGAATCGGCCCAGTTTTCGCGCGACATTTACCACTCCATTTTGGATGGGTCGGCATGAGCTGACTGTTCGTTGTGTAGAACTCTGTCGTCGGGCGGGCGTCTGCGAAGCGTTTACGCCAGATCCACGTTTGGCTTACTTGGTTGAGCTTCCACAACGTGCGGACTTTCCTGCGAGAGCATTGACCAAAGTGGGAGCGCAACAAGCGTGTCGTTTTTTCGGTGGCGATCTGCCAACTTCAGCGCAGTGGGAGTTTGCCGCAAGGGGGACGGATGGTCGCAATTTTCCCTGGGGAGACTCGTTGATTTGTGACGGCGGAAACTACGAAACCATCATTGGTCCCTTGGATTTTACAAGCACAATGTGTCGGCCCTTTGGGCGTGAAATTTACGAGTTTCCGGTTGGCGCATTTCCCCGCGGTGCAGGTCCGTACGGGACGTTAGACCTCATCGGAGGTGTCTCAGAGTGGGTCAGTGATCTTGGCGTGGGTCGGCCGTACTACCAGTCGATGGCGGCGTTCAACGAGCGCGGGACGGAGCCCCTGGATCCGACCGGACCGCTTGTTTCGACGGCGGATACACCTGAAGATTATCGCAACGGAATGCTTCGAGGGCCGACCGTCAGCGCGTTCTCGACGGCGTGGCTGCTGGCGGGTCCTGCTCCGACTGTTCGCGAAGGCGAAGACGGAGGGCGTTGCCGTTGGCTCACAGCGCCAGGTTTGTAGAGCATCATCAATGGAGCAACGGCTCTTGATCGCAAGCGAGGTGCACATCAACACAGCTCCTTAAGCACCGCACGTTAAGATTCTGCTGCGCAGTTCGCTCTTCACCGCAGCCTAAACATCGCGACATAGCGCTCACCACCGCTAAAGGGCCTGATGTGGATGAGACGGCGAAGCTGGGGTGAGTGTGAGAGCTAAGGGGCTCGGAGATCACTCGATGTCACGCTTTGTTGATCGACCGCACTCTCGCACGCATCCTCGCGCGCATAGAGAGTGCGCTGAGGACGGCGGTGAGCACAGCGAATGAGCTGATGGGTGGGGCCGCAACCGAGATCGCTGAGCACGCACACCCCGTTGCTGGCGGCATTTGCATCGTAGCGGCATCTCTCGGTGCATCGGTCGGTGAGTCTAACAGCCAGAGAGTTGAGTCCATGCCGTCACCCGCGCGCCAACTGTCCGAAGCAGCATCGGCCTGCACAGACCCATCGATCTCGGCGTATGTATCGGCAAGCATCACATCGGGACGTGGTCCTACCATGCACCGAGCCGGGTCAGCGACGTCTCCCACAACCCATCCATCACGGGGATCTGCGGACGCGTCTGTTGGCATTGCGCCCGCTTCGCAAAAGGGGCCATAGCGCCCAGTCCAGCGCGGATCAAGCGCCTCCAACACGGACTGACACTGCACCGCACCTGCCAATGTTGCGGCGGTGACCTGTTGCGCCGTCGCGGTCAGACCCGTGCGAGCACAGCTCACGGTCTCATCGCCATTCACGCCCACGGCAAAGAGCTGTGATCGAATGTGCCCCTCACTATCCACAGAAATCCCGACGAGGACTTGCTGTCCTACGCTGTGGAATCGGAAGTTTGCGTTGTCGTAACTCGGCTGTGTGATGACCGTATCGCCGGGATGCAGAGAGCCACAGTTTCCGTAGATTTCTCGAACGACAACGGTCTGTCGCAAGGGCTCGACCACGACGATTTCACCCCGAACTACTGCGCTCACTCTCGGCAAACTTACGCGTGGAATGGAAGGATATATAGCCGGTCCAAACAAGCCGAAGGTACAAATGCAGTCAGACACCGGCTCACAGTATGAGGGTTGAATCGCAGCAGCCTCTTGCACCGTAAGCCCTGCGGCATCAAGCCACGCGAGCAGCCGAGGCTCGTCTGCGAGCTGCGCGACCGTTGCGTTGTTGCGCTCACGCGCGATCTTTTGCACCAGCTCGTGCTCACCGCCGACCTCAAGCAAGTGGGCCATGGCGCATCGCACCCCGCGCGCATCGATGAAGTACGGTGTCCGCTTCGCAAAGTCGCGATTGAGTGGAAACTGTCCCGCGTCTCGGTACTCACCGAGGCACTGCAAGAGCAGCGAGCGCACGAGCTTTTGCAGTGAACTCAGTGCAGTGAGATCACGCCCACGGGCAAGCATTTCAGCCCGCGCGATGTGCTGACGAACGCGCTCTCGCTCGCGTGCAGCCCAACGGCGATGCGGTCCGTGGTGTGCTGATGAATGAGTCCAATGGGTCCCTTTGATTGTCTCGGTTGAATATTGCACAGGGATGCGATCGTAGCTTGTTTTTGTGCTGGATGCCGCGGCTGACCTTGCCCAAGGTGCAGCAAACGGCTTGTCGCAAGGGGCCAAATTGTGCCAAATGGCAAAATTATCTCCTGCTTTTTCAGCGAGATTATCCGTCTATCGATAGACGGAGGTGGCCATTTGGGAGCCAATATTGAGCGCCCTTAACCTGGGTTTGTTGGTGGGCAACGCCACGACAGCCCGAGACTGCGGAGCACGGGTGTTTGGACCGGACTGATCGTCGGGTTAAACGTCACTGTGAGTGATGCGTATTTGCCGGGTGTGACACCGGCTGCCATCAAGCGTGCGGCGACGTTAACAGGGGACATATCCGTCGGCGCGGTGCCAAGTGTGACTGGCATCGCGGCGCCAAGGCCTGCTTCGGTCGCTGCGGTTCGGAGTACGAACACCAGCGTGGTGCCCATTGGCGTGACTGCGTCCCAGGTGAGCTGGGCGTAGACGGGGTTGTTGCACTCGGCGACGTAGGGCTCGGTGTAGGTCCCGGTGCCGATCACCAAGCGGCGAACCGCGCCGGTGAAGTCTGTGTACGTGTACACTTGGTTGGGTCCGTCAAAGGTCTCTGTGACCCGTGTCATCGGGTTGAACTTGATCAGCGGATTGGGCGCAGAAGTCGTCAACCAGATTGCGCCCGCACGGTCCGCGCCAAGTGCGCTTGTCGAGGTCCAGTTAACACCCGCCCGGGGCGTAAACGTGTACCGCGTGAGAGCAGCCGCTGGAACAACACCGCCGCCCACAAACGCCGTTGCGTCCCAAGACACCACTTCGTTGTTTGCACCAGAGCGAGCACCGACCCAGACGCGGTTCATCCCATCGACGGTGATACCGGAGCTGTTCATCCCCGACACCATGACGGTGGTCCATTGACGTGTCATCGGGTCGTATCCGAGTGCACCAACGCCGCCGCGACTGAGCCAAATGCGGCCCTGGGCGTCGGCGGAGATTCCGTAGCTGCCCGTGGGTCCGCCGTTGTTGATCAGTGGGCTGACGGCACCGGTGCGCGAGTTGACCGCCGAGATTCCCTGGCTGAGGGTGTGCTCCCAGAGTGTGCCGTCTGCGGTCACGACCGCACCGTATGCGCAGGGTCCAAACGGCACCGTCCGGATGAGCGCGCCGGTCCGCGGGTTGAGCTGAAAGAGACCCATCCCACCAGTGGTTTGCCCGGTATTTTGACAGCTACCCGCCCACACGTACCCCTCGGGAAAATTCTCATCGCCGCGATCGAGCGTGATCGAACGAAGCACTGCATTCACCGGTCCGACGGGCGCGTTCCACAACACGCATTCGTCTTGCCCGAGCGGTCGCACGTCCATCGCACCGGCGCTTGTGTCGATCATTCCGTTCATGTTGCGATCGACGCAATCGCGACGCTCACCGGCGATTTTGGTCACGGTCCCTTGCATCGTAAACCCGCGACTCGCGGCATACCCGTTGCCCTGACCATCCACCGCGATGCGTGAGACCATGTTGCAACCGTTCACGTGGCAGCACTGTCCGCGGCACTCACCAGAAGCTTGTCCCACTCGGTACCGACCGATCTCTGTGTTGGTCACCGCATCCCACTTGCTCACGGTGCTCTCGCCGGTGTTGGGGATGTACAAATAGTCCGCGCGTCTTGCCTCTGCCCGCACGATCAAACCACCGGATGCCTCGTCAAAATCCACGCCGTTGCGTCCGTCCATGCGCCACGAGCCCGCGCCCATCCCGCCGCTCGGGCGTGTCATGCACGCAGGGTCGCACTCGCAGCGCTCAAGGTCGCGACGGTTCAGGCAACGCCCAGTGCCCATGTTGCACTCGTCCACGGTACACATCACACCGTCGTTGCAATCCGCATTGTTGCGACACACCATAGGCGGAACAAACGCGTCCGACCCACCACGTGCATCGCTGTTATTTCCACCACCACCACTGTCCGCGCGAACGCCTCCATCCACGCCTGGCAGCATCTCTTCTTCACCGCAACTACAGAGGGCCACCGCGATGGTTGTCATCACGACCCAAGTGCCACGTGTCAGCTTTGAAGAATACATTGGACTGGATTTTCTCATGACGCTCTCTCTCGAAATGAAGACGGTGGTGGTGTCGCGAACGGCGATGACTTACTCGGCCTGTGGGATTGTGCGACTTGCGCTGACAAATACCAAGGCCAAAACACGTGGGCGTGTGTGAATCACGTGCAAGTTGTGGATCTTCGGTCCCTTTAGCGAGTACACGCACAGGGTTGAGCAGCTTGATCCGAATGAACCGCGTGAGCAGCGAGTCGGTGCTGTTCTGATTGCACCAGAGCTCTCATCGTGAGACAGTAACTCATCGCGACACACGGGGTGTCGCAAGCGCGAAAGAGAGACGATTCATGCGAAGCTACAATCGACCTCACCGACGCAATCCCGGAGGCACGTACTTTCTCATTGATGGGCAAGCCTCTCAGGTGCCGCTTGGCGGCGGCGGAGGCTTGCTCCGCGTAGCGGGCGGTCCACAAGCCGGGATTATCCGTGGCGAACCCGGCACCCGTAGAACTCGTCCACGCGACGCGGCGGTTGCGACGGTCACGAGACCCACTCCGATGCGTGGGATTGTCCGATGATTCGTTCGCGAACTGCAATCACGGTGGTCTTGGGACTTACTCCGCTCTCGTCGTGCCATGTGTTTCCATGTCCGCCTGGGTATACACTCGTTGGACTATCAGCCTTCGACGCGATCCACCAATGCGTCGCACCCTGTGATGGTCCTTGTCCCGTCCCAGACGTCCCGCGACCATCAATCATCCCCCGAGATCTGCCGACGCAGTATCAGCGACGGACCGAACGGGTCACGCTGGCGGTTGAGACGCAGCCGATTCCCGAGAATACTTTTCGGTGCGGCGGAGCGAACCCCAACGGAGTTAGCGTGAGACCGGGTCCCCAAGGAGTGTTTGCGATCGGCGATTGGCTCTACTCGACCGACGGCGAGGGCATGACGTATCGCCGGAAGAAACAAACAAACGTGTACCAATCCTTGACTGCTCCGGGCAGTGGGAGTGCCAGTGTCCGTCCAACCGATTTTTCCGGACTTCTGAGTGGACAGGGCGACCGCCTTGCAGCGGTGCTGGTCCAACCTTTTGCGGAACGACCAGATGGCGTGAGTCCTCGCTGGGCACACCATGTCGTCTTCGACGATCCAACACAATCGGGACGCGTGCTCTGGACGCAGCGATTTGATCATCCGAACGGTGGCGCAATCC
>JANNCG010000427.1:0-2518 GCA_031386385.1 Myxococcales bacterium | reverse complement strand
CGCCGAGAGCAACGCGACGACCTCTTCCTCCGAGAGCGGTCGTAGGAGTTTGGCGCTTCATCACAGGGTGCGCGAGGGACTCGTCCCTCGCTTTTCTGCGCCTTTCCTGCACGAGAGTCGGGAGATCCTTTGGCTCGTGGTTCAGACGGGGTGTCTGAGCCACACCTGCGTGAAGGCTCAAAGCCACACGACGCAGGTGCAAACCAAGGGAAGTCGGACGAGGTCATGGTACCTATGAAGTCGGTGAAGACGCGGGTAACGCCCGTCGAATCGATGGAGGGACGGACCGAGGCCAATGGGTCAGTCGCTGCACTTACAACGGCCGCGACACAGAGTGAGACCACCGTTGTAAGACTGCAACGACTGCAACAGAGAGCAGCAACAAAGACCACAGAGCAGTGGACCAACTTGCTCACGATTGTCACTGAACCGCTGCTTACTCAAGCGTTCTTTGCTTTGCGCAAGAATGCCGCGGTGGGCATCGATGGCGTGACGTGGGATCAGTACGCAGAGAATCTCTCAGCGAACATTTCTGCGCTCACACGACGAGTCCACGATGGGACTTACGACCCGCTTCCCGTCAAGCGTGTGTTCATCGCGAAAGCCGATGGAACCATGCGCCCACTCGGGCTGCCTGCGCTGGAAGATAAAATCGTCCAGCAAGCAGTACGCTGGGTCGTAGAGCCCATTTGGGAGAGTGAATTTTGCGACGAATCGTACGGGTACCGCCCCAAACGAAGCGCGCATCAAGCGCTCAACTCGGTGTTCATGGCGATCTGTTACAAGAAGGTCAACTGGATACTCGACGCAGACATTCAATCGTTTTTCGACACCCTCGATCACGGATGGCTGCAAAGTTTCATCGAGCATCGAATTGCGGATAAACGCCTGGTGAGGCTGCTGATGAAGTGGCTGAAAGCAGGCGTGATGGACCGAGAGCAATGGCGCGCAAGCGAGGCCGGGACGCCTCAAGGTGGACTGATCGGTCCGCTCTTGGCGAACCTGTACTTGCACTACGTGCTGGACCTCTGGATTCGGCAATGGAAAAAATCGCACGGCGCGCGGAGAAGTGTATTACACGCGCTATTGCGACGACTTCGTGCTGAGTTTTCAGCGAGAAATGGATGCACGCGAGTTTCGTAAGGCATTAGCTGCGCGACTCTCGATGTTCAAACTGACCTTGCACGAGAAGAAAACCCGAGTGTTAGAATTTGGAAAGTTTGCTGCGGAAAATCGAGCAAAGCGAGGCGAGAAGAAACCCGAGACGTTCACGTTTCTGGGGTTCACTCATATCGTGGTGAACGAGAAGCAACGGACCAAACTCATACGCCGGACGTCCGGGAAGAAGCTGCGTGCGAGCGCAGCAAGAGTGAAAGAACGATTGAAGCGGATGCGGCATGACCCGGTGAAGAAACAGCACCAATGGTTGTGCCAAGTGTTGCGCGGGCACGACGGATATTACGGCGTACCGGGCAACGTGAGAATGCTGACATTGTACAGACGCAAGCTGAAGGATGCCTGGGTGCAACAACTCCAGCGCCGCAGTCAGCGAGCTCGTTGGAACAATGAACAGCGTAGCCGTTTCGAGAGTCGCTTCGCGCTTCCCCCTCCGCGAATTTGTCATCCGTGGCCAGATAGGCAACGCCTATGAAATCTCTGTTGAATCAGATGCCCAAAGGTGGGAGCCCGGTGCGGGAAATCCGCTCGCCGGGTTCTGTCCAGGGGGTGCCTCTCGCGCTGATCGAAAGGTCTTCGCGAGAGGTATCCCTACTGGAACCGCCTACGGCACCGCCTCTTAAAACGCACTCAAACATCCCCTTACTTCTGGCGGGCGGTACTAGCGGCACGTGGGCGAGGGCATCACTGCGACTCTACACGTGCGAGCAATACATACGGCGGCAACGTTTTCTGGCGGCCCGCCGACACACGCCGGACATGCGACTCCAACATCACGACCATGGACAAACCGCCCTGGACACACAGAGCGGCCGTAAGCAATCGCACGCCGACGGCTCACGGCGCGGTAGTGGGTCGCTTCGAAGTCGCACGGAGTACAGCACTGATTGAGGACGATCTGACAGTCGCTCGCGGTCACGCAAGCGCGGAACGAGGACGTTACGTCCGATGGGAGCAACACGGGGGCGCATCGATTGGCGTCAGTCGTGATTGACGCGTCGGATTGCATCGCTGCATCTGTGCGTAGGGGCTGCGTATTTGGCGAGCGAATTTGCAGGTAGATTGTCGGATGAAAGAACCCGAAACAAGCGCACACCAACAGCGCACCGCCGACTATCAGTGCAATGGGAGGCAGTGACGTCTCGCTCTCGAGGCTTCGCTCAGATGGCGCGGGGGGAGGGCGGAGTTTGTGCATCATGCGTGATAACCGCGAGCGAGCGCGTTCATTGGGTTTGCGCCAAAGCGGCACAAAGATACAGCGACCTGGACGCACTTCACGACCTCGAAACGCCGTCGCTTTGGGGAATCGCTCACACACTGAGTTCGTCTTCTCTGGTCGGGC
>JANNCG010000410.1:0-9278 GCA_031386385.1 Myxococcales bacterium | reverse complement strand
ACACAATTCGTCCGATGGATGGGCTCAGCATGATGGATGTGCTGAGTGTAACAGGGTGCGTGGGAATTGAACCCGCCAACGCCGGTTTTGGAGACCAGCGACCGCCCAGCGGGCACCCTCTACGGGATTCCTAAACCAATGGCGTGGCACGGGTCGTTGCGCGTCGCAACAACCGTGACATCGCGGGTGACAGTGGTTTAGGAATCCGCTCTATAGTGTCGTGTTGGTAAGGAATATTGCTGGAGACCGGGATTGAACCGATGCCTCTCGGGTTTCGACCGAGCGCTCTACCGCTGAGCTACACCAGCATGGCTTTCAGTACGCCAACGTCGATTGACGCTGGCGCAGATAAAGCGCTCGCTGAGAGTCGTTGCGTGCTCAGAGTTCATGGCGACGACATCAATGAATCGCCACCCCATCGCGCGCAAGGGGAGCGGGCGATAAAATAGGGTGACGCGCTAGGTGGGACGGTTGCCGCTCGCGGTGGCTTCTCGCAGTGCCTTGAGCGCGTCCTGTCGATTGACCACAGTATCTCCGCGAAAAAAAGTCACCGCGCGAGCCACTACGAGCTGCGCGCGCAGCTTGAGCGGGAGCGTCACAAAATCCGCAGGCGAGTGGTCGCTGCGAACGCCGCCAGTCTCGATCACCACGCGATCAAAGGGGAGTGCCGAAGGTACTGCGGTGCTCCGCTCAAGCAAGCGCAGAACCTCTTCGACCACGTCAGGATCGACGCCGATCTCAAGCAGCGTGCTGTGCAGATGTGCGGTGACGAGCGCGCGTTCGGTAGGGGGGAGGCTGGGCTCGATCATTCCGGCAAAGGTGGGGTCGCTGATGCTGCCAGCGGGGGCGCCGAAGACCCACGCTAAAAACGCACCTTGTCCCGGCGCAATCACCGCGAAATCTACCGAGCGCATCGCGTCCCTAAGCGCTGCGTCCGCACGAAGCTTCTCGTGAAAAAGTACCACCGCGCGACCAAGCGTCACGGCTCCGCCGACCCGTTCAAACAGTGTTCGCTCGCTCATCGGCCTAATACCTCGGTGCGTGTGGTGGCGACGATGGCAAGCGCCTCTTCAACGAGCAATGGCTCGATGCCGAGCTCAATCAGTGTGCTCTGCAAATGCTCAGCGACCGCGTCGAAGTGTGAGTCGTTGAGCCCCCGCTCAAGCAGTTTTGCGTGCGCCTCTCGCAGACCTTTGCCGCGGTACTCTGTGGGCGCTCCGAAGGCCCAAGCCATGAAGGACACCTGTTTGGTGGTCAACCGGTCCATGTCCATGTCCTCGAAGAACCGCGCAATGCGAGGATCCAACCGAATTTTGTCGTAGAACAAATCAACGGCGGCAACAATTGCTTCTTCACCGCCGAGTCTCTCGAAGAGGGTTGCAGTTGTCATTGTTCGCGACGGTATCGGATTCAACAGCGACGTTCAAGGGTTCGAAACACGCCGTCCAGACGTGCGGTTCAAATACCGACCAGTCGAAGCCCACACCGAGTCAAGAATCGTCTAGCATACGCCGCGAGTGATACACGTCGGTCAGGTCGTTGGCGAAAGGTATGAGATCCTCTCCGTCGCCGGAAGCGGCGGGATGGGGCTGGTCTATCACGCGCACGATCGCCGCCAAGACATGATGGTCGCGCTCAAGGTCATGCACGAGGGCGTGCACATGGCGCCTGAGCGCTTTGATCGCGAGTGTCGCGCGCTGGCGAAGGCGTCACCGCACCCGGGGATCGTGCGCTATCTGGATCACGGGATGCTGCAAAACGTCACGCCGTATCTCGCGATGGAGTGGATCGCAGGGCAGAGCTTGCGCAACGCGTTGAGTGAGCGGGGCACGGGAGGTTTGCGCTCGGGCCTGCCTGTCGCGACGGTGCTGCGCCTCGGGTGTGTGTTGGCCGCGACGCTTATGCACTTGCACGCAAACGGAATCGCGCATCGTGATCTGAAGCCCTCGAACGTGTTGTTTCGCACAAACGATCTCTCATCACCGGTGTTGCTCGACCTTGGGGCAGCGCGGCTCGCGGGGGACAGAGAGTTGACTGTTACTGGCGAAGTGATCGGGACGCCGTGGTACATGGCGCCAGAGCAAGTGCTCGCCAATGGTGCTGTAGATGTGCAGGCGGATTTGTTTTCGCTCGCGAGCGTTTTGCACGAATGTTTGCTGGGTGTCCCGACGTTTGGCTCCGACGGGATCGCCGCGTCGTTGGTGAGGATCGTGTTGGAGGATCCGGCTGCGGTGCATGGGTTGCGAGCGGATGTTCCGCTTGCGCTGTCGATGCTGCTGCAGTCAGCGCACAACAAGCGTCCCGGCCTGCGTCCGTCTGCGCAAGAGCTATGCGAGAAGCTGCTCGAGCTAGAGCGAAGCGTGCAGACCGCAGAGATCACTGAGCCTGTTGTGCGGACCGCCATCGGAACAGTCGAACAACGCCTGCGCTCGATCCTCGTGCTGCGTGGCCCGCTTGGTGCTGTGAGTGCGCAAAACGATAGCGACGGGCCAGACTCTCTGCCCAACACGCTGTCCGGTCCGTTGCCAGAAACAGCAGGCCTCCGCGCGATGGGTGTGCGCTTCGACCGATTGATTGATGGCACCAGCATTGTGTCCGCGATCGGTCGTGAGTCTTCTGTGGACCAGGCGGCGCATTTGGCTCGCGTTGCGCGACAGTTTTTGCAGGCAAACAGCGGCATTTCGATGATGATCGCATCCGGTCGCGCAGAGGATAGGCAGCACACGGTGGGGGCCTTGGTGGATCGCGCGGTGCAAGCGATTGAGGGCTCGCGTCCTGGTGCGATCCTGCTCGATGAGCTCTCTGCACAGCTTATCTCGACGAGCTTTGAGTGCGTCTTTGAAGATGGGCAGTTTTTTCTCGCCGAACCGTTGCTGATCGAAGCGGGCCGAATGCTCCTCGGGCGTCCGACGCCAACCGTTGGCCGCAAGCGCGAGATCGCGGTGCTCGACGCGACGCTCACGGACTGCATCGAAGAGCACGCACAACGCGTGGTCTTGGTCAGGGGCGATCCCGGCGTGGGAAAAAGCAGGCTCGTTGGCGCGTTCGTTCAGCGCTGTCTCGACCGGGCCGAGTCGATGTTTGTTCTTCGTGCGCGTGGTGAAGTCCTCTCGACCGGATCTGCGTATGGCGTGCTGTCTGGACTCTTTCAAGACGCGGCGGGTACGCGAGGCGCTTCGGTGGCCGTCGCGTCCGAGAGGTTCGCTTCGTTGCTCGACGCAGAGGGCATCGCGGGCGAACACGTGTGGAGCGGATTGGCGTCGCTCATTGGACTCTCGGTGGGCTCATTTTCTGAAGAAAATCGCACGAACTTAGAGACTCCAACGCTCACATCTGTGGGCGCACAAATAGAAAACGCCAGCGGCACCGTTGAGCGCATTGCACACCCCGCGGAGGCCTTCGGGATCTTTCTTCGTCGCGCCGCAGCGCACCGTCCTACGCTGGTGATCGTGGACGATTTACAGTGGGCTGATCCAGAGTCGGTTCGCGCGCTTGACGCCCTGCTCGTGAGCGATCCGCAGATCCCATTGTTTGTGCTTGGTGTCGCTCGGCCAGAGATCGAGGCCGTGTATCCAGAGTTGTTCGCGCACCGTGGGTTGACGACACTGAATCTCGAGCCGCTCCCCAAGCGCGCTGCGGGAGAGTTGGTGCGCTCGGCGATGGGCGCGAGCGCGAGCGAAGAGCTGGTGGAAGAGATCGTCGGTCGCGCGGCGGGCAACGCGTTTTTTCTCGAAGAGCTTATTCGCTACGCGGCGGCGGGTGGGCGAGGGTTTCCGGACAGTGTGCTTGGGATCGTGCAAGCGCGGCTGGACGCGCTGCCGTCCGAGGCCCGAAGGATCCTTCGTGCAGCGAGCGTGTTTGGCGAAGTGGCTTGGCAGGGAGGCGTTGGGGCGCTCGTTGGCGAGAGCTCGCTCAACTTTGGTGTCGCGCACTGGCTCAATGATTTGGTCAGCCAAGAGCTGCTCACTGAGCACGCCGCATCGCGGATTCCAGGTGAGCGCGAGGTGCGATTTCGCCACGCGATCGTGCGTGACGCGGTGTACGCGACGCTGGTCGATGACGAGCGAAAGACCGCACACTCAGCCGCAGGTCGATGGTTAGAGAGCGTGAACTTCGACGACCCCAGCGTCCTCGCGCGACACTCTCGCGAGGGCGGCGAGGGCGTGCGTGCGATGAAGTGGCTCTTGGCTGCTGCGAAGAAGCGCTTGGGCGGACGGGGCTAACAACCCGTCAGGACACCGAGCGTGGTAGTGGCGTTTGTGGCCGAGTGTCGGCCATTAATGCCACTGAGCTACGACCCACCCATGACTACGGCTCTAAAAACATCCACCGAATGCGCAGCTCGCCCGCAGACTGAACATTTTGCCCAATGTCCTCGCCTGCGTCGCAGCGCATTTGTGTCTCGGGATCATAGTACGAGAGCACCTCAAGTTTGAGCTTTCGCCCATCGCGCAGCTGCACTAACTGCAACACGTGTGACATGCGCACGCAGCGAGTGAGCGTGTAGTACGTGGACAGCAGTGTTGACGGACGCTGTGCAAAATCGCTCGCGTAGTTGCACAGTACCTTTGAAAAATAGCTCTCTGGCCTAAACACCGTGTCGCTCGGAATCCGCTGAAACGTGTCCCAGTTGCTTCCGATTGGGGCCTCGGTGGACTCTACGCAAGAGGGCCCCGATGGGCCGCTGTTCAGCCGCATGATCGAGCGCTGAAACGCAATGTCCCAGTCCGTGCTCGTCACCGCTTGATCGTCCGTCAGGACAATCTTCTCAAGACCCGTAGGGGTAAACCGAGCATAAATATAGCTCTCCGTTGGCATCCGTCCGCCGATTCGAGCGTCGACGGTCGACAGAATTGCGCCTCCCATGAGCGGCGCGTTGATGATCTCTCCGGTGGCCGGCTCAATCTGAAAGCGTAGCTGCTCTGTCTGTCGATCGAGACACCACACCTCGTGTGGCTCGCAGCGAGGGACACGAGGGGTCGCTGTGTCTGCTGCGTCGGCGCGTGCATCCATGTTTGCGTCCGTAGCGCCATCTGCAAGCGAATTGCCCGTCGAGCAGCACGCGAGCGCGCTAAAGCACAACGCAATGAGCACCGAACCGGGCTGTGACAACTGCAATCGCAACCGCACCAGACAGCTCACTGAACCGGAACTGAGTCTGAGCGAAACACTTCTACCTTGGTCATAACCACAGGCTCAACGGGTCGGTCGCCTGCGCCTGTCTTAACCGTCGCGATGGACTCGAGGACATCAAGCCCCGTAATGACTTTGCCAAACACGCTGTGGCGGTTGTCCAGGTGGGGCGTGGCGCGTGCACAAATGAAAAACTGCGAGCCGTTGGTGTTGGGACCCGAGTTGGCCATCGAGAAGATTCCTGGGCCGGTGTGGCGAAGTGAGGGGTGAAACTCGTCTTCGAATTTGTATCCCGGACCGCCGGTGCCGCGACCGAGTGGGCAGCCACCTTGGATCATAAAGTCTTTGATAATCCGGTGAAAAATCAATCCGTCGTAGTAGGGGCGCTTCACTTTTGCGCCCGTGGACGGGTCGGCCCACTCGATGGCGCCAGTGGCGAGGCCCACGAAGTTTCCGACGGTTTTGGGGACTTGCTTCTCGTACAGCTCAGCGACCATGTTGCCCAATCGCGTCGAGATGCGAATGTAGAGGTTGCCGGTGCCTGGAATCGAAGCGGTATTAAACGTGGGAGCCATGAACTTGCCTTTCGTGTCCGAGCTTCACCATTTGGGTTGTTAGCTCAGAGCGTTTTGGAGGATCGCTTGGTTACCACGAATTGCAGACAAAAGGAGAGGGACTCTTTCACCCGAAGAGCCCACCGCTTTAGTCCCCGCCCTCGTCTTCGTCCGTCTCTGCCGCGGGAATTCTGTACGACTCATCGAGCCATTTGCCCAAGTCCACCAGCCGGCAACGCGAGCTGCAAAACGGTGATGCTTTGTTCTCAGCGCGGCTGAGTATCGCTGGTTTTTTGCAGATAGGACACGGACGAGTGCTGTTTTGATCGATCATAAAATGGGGCCGCGAGCGACCTAAAAACGCCCGCTGACAGTCAACCCACTGCTGCGATCTGTCACATGAACCGCCACCACCGGAACCTCTCGCTCCGTCGGTCCGCCCACAATAATCATCGTGATCCCTGCAGCCAGCGACGTGAGCCCCACACCGAGCCCGATGTTGGCGTACCGTTGATAGCTCGCGCCCTCATCGATCTGGTCGTTGATTGAGGGATCGCATGGATTCACACCGCACGCGTCGCGCAGGGCGTTGTAGCGAGCTTGCGCGAGGTTGCCAAAGGCGGCGAAAGCGCCCATCCCGCCGAGGCCGACTCCCGCGACGACCACACCGACGATACGGACCGCTCCGCCCTCGACCACGCGACGGGTCTGAGGCGCGGTGCTGGTTGTGTTGTTCGCGTTCGTTGTCGTGGTGTTATTATTCGCAGTGTTGTTGGCTGTCGCCACGGTCGCGTTGGGATCACGCTGAAGCTCAACGATCACGTCGGTGTTCTGTGTTGCGGTCACTGTGGCCGTGCGCGAATACGCAATCATCCCTGGCGCGGTGGCACGAATCACGTGCTGACCTGGGTCCGTGGGCACGGGCAAATCATAGCCGCCTGCGCTCACCGCCACGTCGCCGATGAACACCTGCAGACCCTCTGGTGGATGCGGAACATGCACGTTGAGCGTCCCGATTCGTGAGCGCAATTGCTCCATTTCAGTGCGCGCGTTGTCTCGTGTTGCGGCATACCGGGGCTCACTCTGTGCGCGATCTGCGGCCTCTGCCGCCGCCCGTTGAAACTCTAAAAACGCCTCACTTGAGCGACCCAGTCCCTGCAAGCACCGCGCGATGTACAAGCGCGTGTTGGGCGACGCAAGAAGAGCGTTGGCTGCGCGAAACTCTGTCAGCGCTGCGGCGTGATTGTTCGCCGTGATAAACTCACGTCCCCTGGCAAAACGCAGCTGTGCTTGCGCTTCACTGCCCGCCACTTGTGCGTGTACATGGCTTGCCGTACTGGCGAAAGACATCGCGACCAACAGGGCCGTGGCTGCGGGAGAGAGGGGACGAAAATTCATCACATGGCTTCGGGATTAAACGGCGTTGTGCTCGTGCCGTTATGGTTGGTGTGTGGCGGCGTTGAACCGGCTGTGCCGGTCGTAGCGGGCGTACCGGTGGTGTTAGCGCCAGTGTTTGTCGCCGCGGTGCCGTTGGTTCTCACGTTGGTTCGCACGGTCGTGTTGCCGTTATTGGGGGTACGATTCGGAGGCGTTCGTCCCGTGTTTGTTGGGGGCTGAAGACCCTCGCCGGGCGCAAAGACCATGGCGTTTTGTGCGCCAGAATCACCGTCGTTTGTGTTGTTGGCTACACCCGGCAATTGCCCTTGCACTTGCTCTGGCACCGGGGGATGCATCTGTGGATTGGTGAACACTGCAGTTGGCGGTATAACTAAGTTGTTATGGTTGTTTGCGCCCGTGCTTGTCAGTTGTTGAGTGTTTGATGCGCTCCCAGAGTAGCGATGCAAAAACCACATTCCTCCAAGGCCCATGGCGACTAAAAATGCAGCGGCGCCCAAGATCACCACAGCGATTGAGGTCTGTCGTTGCTGGGGCGGTGCCATGGACGACGGGTGAACGCTCTGCGTCGCGGGTGGCGGTGCAGACGGCAGTGGAGGCGTGGTCTTCACGTCCTCAATGACGTTGGTTCGCTCGGGATCAGTGGGGGCGCGCTCACGACCCAGGGCACGAATCGCGCTGGTATTAGAATCGCCAATAATCGCGCGTGCTGCTTCTTGAAGTGCCCCAATGCGTGGGCCCGCGAGCTCTTTAACAAACGCTCCAACCGCGCGTGTGCTGGCAATCCCAACGGAGCCGCCTGCCTCTTCGAGCGCGTCTGCAAAGTGTGCCGCAGTGGCGTAGCGATCGTCGGGCTCCCGTGCGAGCGCGCAGTTGAGCACCGCGTCAATCTCTGCAGGAATATCCGGGACCAAATCCTTCAGCTTCGGGATGGGGTGCACCAAAAGATTGCGTAAAACCTCGCCGTCGTTTTGTCCGAAAAACAACCGTCGCCCTGCGAGACATTCCCACAACACAACGCCGAGGGACCACAAGTCCGCGCGGCGATCGACAGGGACTCCCGATGTCTGCTCTGGCGCCATGTACGCGATCTTGCCTTTGATCTGCCCATCGCGCGTGACACTCAAGCGCTCTTCAGCGCGAGCGATCCCGAAGTCTGTGATGCGCGAGATCCCGTCAATCCCGACCAAAATATTGTGCGGCGACACATCGCGGTGCACCAAACGAAGCGGCTCTCCCGTGCTGCCGGTAAGCTCGTGTGCTGCGTGAAGTCCGGCGAGCACATCAATCGCAATACGAAGCGCGATCTGAATCGGAACACGCTTTCGCTCTTTGAAGACCGCGCGCAAAAGACCCAACAAACCTTCGCCCTCAATAAACTCCATCACCAAAAACAGGCCATCGGGGCCGTTTTCGAGGTCGAGCGTTGGGACCACGTTGGGGTGCCGAATCCGCGCTGCGAGGCGCGCTTCGTCCATAAACATCCCCACAAACTCTTCGTCGCGCGAGATATGCGGATGCAGACACTTCACCGCCACCAGGCGCTGAAAACCAGCTGCACCAAGTACGCGGCCCAAAAACACCGTGGCCATCCCGCCCGAGGCGATCTCGCAGATCACTTCATAGCGTCCGAATCGCGTCCCGGGAGGAATCGACAATTGCATCGTGCCAGTGGTTTGGGCGGTCATTGGCGGTTGGTCCACAACGGTAGCATCATCTCAAAGCAAACGCGACGTTTAGGAGCCGAAGAATCCATGACCCAAATGAGCACCGTTCGCGAGCAGGTTCAGCTGACATTTGTGACAGCGCCCAAGAGTTCTATTGGCGATTTGCAGGGCAAAGTGGGTGGCGATGTCACAAGCTGAACCGGAACGCGCTATAGCGCGTTAATTGTGGCGAATTTGCAACAGACGACTACTGTGGCCGTCCCCTAAGATGAGCGGCTCTTGGCGCACGGTATTTGCGATTACGTCACTGATGATGGCGCCCATTTTGTTGGGAAGTTGCCCAGCGGTGCGTGCCCACCTGCGCGCCGCAGCGGTGTTGTCGCGCTCTTCGGGCGCACAAAACTTCATCGCTCGCAGCTATGACGAGCCCATTGTGGTGCAAAATCTCTTGCTCCACACACGCTTCGGTCCATTTCGAGCAAGACTCTATCGTCCCGCGGGAGGCACCCTTCGCCGGCCCGGCGTGGTG
>JANNCG010000399.1:0-6488 GCA_031386385.1 Myxococcales bacterium | reverse complement strand
GAGGAGGTGGATGGCCTCATCGACAACGACTTGGCGCTCAGCGCGAGAGCCGTACGCAATGGAGGCCTCAGCGACCGTGAGCGCGACGTCTGCAATATCTCCGGTACGCGTAGCTTCTACTGCGGCAACGACCGCTGCATCGGCTGCGCGATCACGCTCGCTGTCCGTCGGAGATTCACGCGAGATTGCAGAGCCGAGGCGCTCCATTCTCTGAGCAAATTCTCTCACGGTCTCGATTTCAACGGTCTCGCGTCGGCGCAGGATTTGAGCCACCACATTCAAGCGAGAGGCGCTCAGCGCCCCTGCCGCGTCACGGACCTCTGAGGCAGAGCGCAGGGCAACCGCCTCGGTACGGCGACGACGTGCAGCGAGGGCCATAGGAGCAAACCGCCGCAGCGCGCGGTCAGCGAGAAAGTACCGAACCCGATCTGTGTTGGCGTTGGCCGTGTTGCCAAGATCAACGCTGTTGAGCCTCGTGCGCTCTTCGCTGTCGAGCCAATACCACAGCGCACTTCGCAGCTGGCCCAACGAGACGTGCACAGTGCGGGCGATCAGACCTGGACCGTCGTTAGACGCGCTCAAGCCGCGTGTGTCATCAAGGGCTCCAAGCGCCTCGATCGAGTCTGTTGGTTGCTGCCGTCGAGCCGTCGATTGCAGCCCCGACACGCCCATCGCGGGAGCGTTAAACGCCTCTCCGACTTGATCGACCGCAGAGCCACTCTGCGCAAACACTGTAAAACTCCCCGTGGTTAGCGCCAAAGCCAACGCACTCGTCGCTAGCCAGCGCTGAACAGAGGTGTGTTTCACTGCGGGGTACATTCAGGATGATAGAGTACTCCGCGGGGGCGAAAAGTTCCGCTTGAGGGCCAAGAATTCTCAGTGGTAGGGCTTTTTGTGAGCGCTCAGGTGACTCATACCAACGCGGTTTTAGAGCGTGAGCAGGTAGGCTTCGAGCGCGTCGACGTCGGCGGATGCAAGCGTCCCGATCGCGCCCATATGTGTGGTCCCATCCACGAGCACTTCGTGCAGTGAGTTGTAGCGACCGTCGTGAAAGTACGGAGCGGTCGAACGGACATACCGAAGTGACGGGGTATCAAACATCCGCTCGCGCTCATCCGCGCGAAGACCACCCATCTCGTGCGGTTGACCGTCAGTAAAATTGCGGTTCGGATCGTGACAGCTTGCGCAGTTGGCAGCGACCTGAAAGAGCTCACGGCCGTGAGAGACCATGTCCGCGTGCGGATGAGTCACGGGCGGTTCGGCGGCGGGCGCCGTGATCACGCGCTGAACGTAAGCCGCAAGCGCGTCGACGTCGCTGATCGCGATGCCGGTGCCACCCAAACGCGTCACGGTCTGGGCGACGTTGCCCTCGATGGTTCGGTGGGTTCCAGTCCAGTTAAACGGCGCGACGAGGCGACCGGCGAGCGTCGGTGTCTGGCGCGGTCCGTTAGCTAAAAACCAGACCAAACCATCATCGCGTCCGTCAGGATGACAGCCACCACAAGACAGCCCGCCAGTGCTTAGTGCTGGGTTGTTCGCGGTAAAAAACAGATGCCTTCCTCGCGCCAAATCTGGCGTGAGGCTATCCGCACCAACGCTCACTCGTGTGTTCGATGTGCCCTTGCGGACCTCCACTGTGTGATCGAAAGAGCTGAAGACCAAGGTGGTTCCGTCGTCGGTGATCGCGAGTCCATCGGGCTGCGCCACGGTGGGGCTGTGTTGTTCAACGCCACGTCCTTGGTTTGGCGTGATGGTTCTGGGCAACCCGCCACGGCCACTCCCCACTGTGCGTCCGTCGGAGACGGTCACTGGCGGAGACGGGTTTGACGGAGTAATCGTAGCAATTTCGCTCGTACCCATGGACGCTACGGTGACCGCATGCGTCACCGGATTGATCGCGATCGCCGCAGGAATCCTCACGCTCATCGACGCCACCTGTGGCGCTTGGTTGCCAATAAACCCAAACCCTCGACGCACGAGCGGAGCCACACCTTCGGGCATTTGAAACGAGCGCCATTGCATCGCAACGGGATCAAACACACCCAGCGAGAAGGTCACTTTTTCGTTCTGTCGTGCGACGCTCACGCTGCCACCACCATAGCGATCCTCGCGGTGAATCGCAGGTACTTCACGCCCCGTCCGGTTCACCATAAACGGGACCACCACGTCGTCGGACTCTTGCATCTTGGCCAGCGCATACGCTTGCGACGGAATGGGCATCACGCTCGCCGTCGTGGACGCGGCCGGCATACCGCTCACGCCTGCGCTCGCTACAAGACCACCACCAATTCGATCGCTCGGCGCACTCGGGCTGTTCAGTCCCAGCAGCGCCCGCTCGGACTCGATTTGCGAAGACGCTGTCCGTGGGATCGGACGCCGCTGGATAAAATCCCTGCGCAACCCACCACCAAAATGGCCAAGAGGTATTTGCACACCGAACGTCTGTTGCTCAGCCGGAATCGGCGGATCAGGTGCCACCAACACTCGCGGCGTCTCACCGAGCTCGACCGCGCTCACGGGCTTTCCGGCGATGTGAGCGAGCACTGCGCGCGAGCCATCGCGGGTCAGGACAATCGCACGCGGTTCACGCGCGACATCCACCGCCCAGCGGGACTCCATCGTCTGTGTGTTAAGCGCAGTGAGCTTGGCGCTCATCCCCGAGGTCACATACAGGGTCTGTCCATCTGGTGCGAGCGCGAGCCCCACGGGATCCGCTGCAACGTGTGCGGTGCAGAGCTTGCGGCCCGAGCGGGGGTCAAACACACTCACAGTTCCAGCGCGACGCTCAGAGACAAACGCTCTTCCATCGGCGCCGAGGACCACTTGCGATGGACCTCCACCGGTAGAGAATCGATTGATAATTTGCGCGATTCCCTCACTTACGGTCATCATCACCACGGTGTCGTTGTCCGTGTCGGCGACCGCGGCGCTTCGTTGATCAGGGCTCAGCGTGATGCCGCCTCCAGAGCGCGGGAGACCAATCCCCGCTGGAGCGATAGGGCTACCTGGCACCAAACACGAGCCACTCTCGGGGCGTTGCACGGGATTCATCGGAACAGGCACCAGCGGGATTGGTCTGCTCACGGTCGGGAGACTGTGCGGCGCTCGTTGCGTGGGCCCGCGCGCTTGATCCGCCGGAGTGGGGGCATCCGTGGCGCGATTTCCGGCGAATCCGACACCGAGACCAACACCTACTGCGATAGTGGCACCAACAAAAAATGTCCGACGATGTGAAAGATCCATGCAGAGCTATGTGACCGCAGCACGCCCAATTGTGACAACGAATTCTCGTTCGCTCGACAATTGGCGGTTTTGACTGCAGATCGACGCACTGAGCGCGACGCCCTGGGCTCGCTGTTTAGTCCCGAATCACCGGGTACGTCTGCACGGTCTCTCGGCCTGCACGGATGTTAACGATCAGTGTTCGTGTGGTCGCGCCCGGTCCGGTCTGCACACGAATCGAGTGTCTACCTGGGGCCAACGGGATCCGCAACGCAGGCAAGGTACCAAACATCTGACCTCCCTCGGTGATGGTGCCACCCGGGACGCCACCGCGGACCGAGAGATAACCCGCGTTTGTCGGGATTGCTCGGGCGGTCACCGCAGGCACCATCGCCCTCGGAGCCCACACTCGCCCGTCCCGTCCCGGAGCCTCAGCAAGCAGAGCCCCGCCATCTGTCTCGACCAGACGCACAATGGGCGCGCTCTCTTCTCGTCGTCGCTCTCCGCGTGGAGTTTTCCAGAGAATATATCCAGCACCGCCCACCAGCGCGAGCGCAAATGCCCCGCTCAGCAGCGTCCCCAATGCGCCAAGAATACGGCTCGGCTTTTTCTTCGGCGTCCCGCCCAATCGCGCACGAGCGATCTCGATTTGAATCGTCGCTGGCCCAGGCGCGCGGGTGCTGTCATCGTCGGGCATAGGCCCAAAGTTATCTACACTGACGGACCGAATCGAGCGGTCTCTGGACTCAATCCGTTCGGCAAAGTGCTGTCGCATGACGTCTGCGACCTGGTCCATCCCCGTGGGCTCACCGCAGTTTGCTAGGTACTGCTCAAGCGCTCGCGCCATCTCAGCTGCTGTCTGATAGCGCTGAGAAACATCACGCGAAAGCGCCTTCATCACGATCGTATCGAGCTCTCGAGGGTAGCCCGCGCGATACACCCGAGGCCCCGCGATGGCCTCCTTGAGCACGGCCTCCTCGGTGGCCTCGTCCGTGTCGCGCTTGAACAAGCGCTGCCCCAAGCTCGCCTCCCACAACACAACTCCCAGCGACCAGATATCACTCCGCCTGTCGATGGGCTCAAGTCGCAGCTGCTCTGGGCTCATGTAGGGCAGCTTGCCAGCGAGCATCCCCGCGCGCTCGTTGATTGTGCTGGTGTGCGCGACACCAAAATCTACGATCTTTGCGATCCCGTCGTACAACACAAATACATTATGTGGCGAGATGTCTCGATGCACAAGCTTGGCGGGCGTCCCATCGTCGAGACGCAGTTCATGCGCCGCGTGAAGACCTCGTGCAGCGTCGGCGATCAACCGTGCCACAACCGGCAGCGGCAATGGTTGCGCCGCCCCGGCCGCGCGACGAATGAGGGTGTTGAGCGACTCTCCGTGGAGGTACTCCATCGCGAGATAATACGTGCCTTTTTCTTCGCCAAAATCAAACACCGTGCAAACGTTTGGATGATCAATGCGAGCGGTGAGCTTCGCCTCGTCCATAAACATCTTGATGAACTTGCGGTCGTTTGCGAGCTTCTCATCAATCGTTTTGAGGGCGACCCACTTTTTAAACCCCGCAGCGGTCTCAAGCTGCGCAAGAAACACCGCGCCCATCCCACCCTGAGCGATCTTAAATCGCACCACATAGCGCCCTAACCGCCAAACTTCCGAAACCAAATCCGGGGGCATTGTGGGTGAGCGAACGCGTCCGTCGGCTTGCATGTTCAAAACGCAAACCAAGGTTACACGCTACTGCCCGCGGCGCGTGAAGATCCTCACGCAAACTTACATTTTATGTAAGACTCTTACCCATTACCGCTATGCAAGAAGACATTTTTCGCAACCAATGGGTCCTTATCACGGGGGCTTCTTCAGGCTTCGGTGCTGATTTTGCCAGACAACTTGCAGCCAAAAAAGCAAACCTCGTCTTAACCGCCCGCAGCAAGGACAAGCTCGAAGCGCTCGCGGGTGAGCTGTCCTCGCAGCATGGTGTTCAATGCAAAGTCGTTGTCGGTGATCTGGCCATCCCCGGCGGGGCTGTCGCGCTCGCGAAATCCGTGGACGCGCTCGAACTCTCCCTTGAGCACGTGGTCAACAACGCTGGGTTTGGTCTTGGCGGAGCGCTGAACACACAGCCCATCGAGAAGACCCTAGAGATGATTCGGCTCAACTGTGAGGCGCTCACTGCGCTGACTTGTTGGTGGTTGCCAAAAATGATCGCGAAGAATTCTGGTGGATTTTTGCAGGTGGCGAGCGTCGCAGGGTTTCAGCCCGTGCCCTACATCTCGGTGTACGGGGCGACAAAAGCGTACGTGGTCAACTTTACCGCCGGTGTCGCTGAAGAGCTGAGAGACACCAACGTACGAATGTCCGCTCTGTGCCCGGGACCCGTTGAGACGGGCTTTCAAGCCGCCGCGGGGATTCAAATTGCGCCACAGCAAAAGTCCTCAGTGCTCACGAGTGAAGAGACCGTTCGCCTGGGAATTAACGCGTACATTGCACGCAAGACGATTTATGTCCCCGGTGCAGTCAACAAGCTCGGCGGGATCGCGTCGAAGCTGCTTCCTCGTGGAGTTGTGGCTCGCTTCGCTGGCGACATCATGAAGAATCGCTAAGGTCTCACACGTACAGCCTGCCCCAAAGCCTGCGAGATCGGCGCCATCCTTTGTGCGCGAATGCGATCTTCGGCGTGTCGAAGCGGAACAACATGCACATCACTCTGAAAATTCACAGTCCAAGTCGCAACGGCTGACATCGACACCAGGGCCACCTGCCCATGCGCGGGGATCTCAAACTGCACCCGCAAAAGAGCCCCGTCGCGCGTCTTCGGGTCGTACATCACGGCCATCGGGTCGTCGGGCCCACGCTCAGTCACACCCTGATGCCACGCGCTACCGAAGTTTGAAACAAGGGTCCCCAGCGAATATGCGATCACCGCGTCACCGCGATCTGAGCCAACACGCTCAACGGTTTGCAACACACTCGGCCCCGCCCCCAAAATCAAATCAGCACCTGCGTCGATGAAGCGACGAGCGAGGAGCCGCTGGTTTCCGTTTGGGACCGTCACCCGATCCCGCCCCCAGTGCGCACACACCACCACAATGTCAGCGTTTTCGCGGGCAGTTGCAATGGCAGTCAACACCCGCTGTAGCTCATGAGAGATAAACGCTGACCCATCTGCGGTGCCAAACCCGTACGCGCTGTGCTCGGTGTAGCCAAAAAATGCCACACGTACTCCCTCGCGTTCAGCCGTCCACGCGGTGTAGGCGTC
>JANNCG010000394.1:0-2333 GCA_031386385.1 Myxococcales bacterium | reverse complement strand
CAATTTGCGTTCCGTTGAGAAAGGGCGAGGGGGTTGTGCCCGGGACTGCGGTGGGGTCAAGACCGGGCTGCGGAAACAGCGACGGCTGATTGTTCAGCGGGTTCACCTGTGTCGGCAACAGCTGGGCGCTCGAGGCGGCGTCCGCCGAGACAGCGGGCGTCGTTGTTGCGGGAAGCTGCGTACTCTGCGTGCTTGAAGCTTGTTGATCGCAGGCGGCGAGCGTGACCATCCCGGCCATAATCGCAGCGCGCGAGATCGAATAAATCTGTGCGACCTCGCCGCTCATGGGCGCGAGCGCGGCTTCACAAAATGGGCAGTTCGGGGCGGTGTGCCGCACGTGCCGGGCACATTGGGGACAGGGATGCAGGGCCATATTTGAACACTATACCTTTCAGTCTCTACGATGACTACACGTTCATGCCGGGCAAAGGATCTAATATTGAACCGCGGCTGTTCGCATGGAGAAACACTCCTTGCTGGCAGAACCTTAGAAAAGCTATCATCCCCCGCTATGGCAGCTGCATCGAAGACGAATCTCTCTCTTGGTCTGATGGTCGTTGCTCTGTTTGTCGGTCGCGCTTCTCCCGCGGGGGCCATCACGCCTGACGAGGCAGAGCAGGCCTTTCGTGGCGTTGAAGAGACCGCCTCAGCGAACACCGTCCGTGGCTGGGGCGCTGACGCATCCATCGCCCTCATCGCACTCGCAGACGATCCGCAGCGTGCGGGATTTGTCCGCGCTCGAGCGATCAACGCGCTTCGTTATGTTGGCCAGACACCAGCGATTAAAGCCGCGCTGGTGCGTCTCGCAAATACCACCCAGCAGCAACCGCTGCTTCAGCGAGCAGCGCTGTCAGTCCTGGCGCTGACCTATAACGAGCTTGATTTTGTCGCAGGATTTTTGCGCCAAAGTGAGTTTCTTGTGCGTGAAGGCGCCGTCTGGGCCTTGGCCCACAGTGCTCGTCCCGCTGCACGAGTGTTGCTCGTCAACGCGATGTCCACCTCGCACGATCTCGCCTTGCGGACCACCTTTGAGCTTGCGCTGCGTGAGCTAGACGCGTCGCTTCGAGCCGCTCAGACAGGCTCTTCGTCGATCACTTCTTCAGTGACTGCACGGCCCGCTGCGTCTTCGGGACGCGCACGGTGATAGTTGCCAGCGGCGAGGTCTTCTCGTGCGCGGCGGGACACATCAATCCAATCGGCGCTGTGATGCCGAGCAAGCCCGTACACATGCCCCGGGCGATGCTCGCTGACCACGGCGGTGAGCGTACGCAGGATTTTTGCTGCCAAATCTTGCTCTTCTGAGTCTTCGGCACGAGCTTGAAAAGCGCGCGTCTCGGCGGTGATGGCCTCGATCAACAACCGAAGCTTGGCCGGCTCCATCGAGTTGGCGTCGTCGGACATGGTCCGGGATTCTTCGCGCAGACGCTCAAGTCGTTCGCGCACTTCGTTTGAATCGCCGCTTGAGGTCTTGGGTGCACGTGGGGTGACGGGAGCAAAGCTTCGCTCTTGATTGCGATCGCTCATGGCCGCTGCACGAAGGGGGCGCTCATCGAGCAGGTAGCGGTCAAGTCGCGTGGCGATTTCGCGGCAAGAGTCTCTCAGAAACACAAGCAATTCGCGCAGTCGAGGGTCTGCAGCGTTGGATGCTGCGGCCCTGTCGTCACGGTTGTCGCGGCCGTCTCGGGCATCACGGCTGTCACGAGGATCACGGTTGTCACGGACATCACGAGGATCGCGGGCATCACGGGTGTTTCGAAAAGGGCGAGGGTCATAGGTCATTGGGATAAAAACTCACTTTCAAAATTTGAAATTTCAAAGGGGGCATCAAGCAATCAAGCAAACAAGGAATCTTGCAATTTCAAGAACGCATAAAACAAGCAGAGTATTCTCAGACAAAACACTTTTGACGTGTTGTGTCTCGAACGAGATTGGGCTGCGATCTCATACGATCGCAAACGAAGACAGTTTCGACGGTGGTCTTCTATGGAGCTTCTTTGAAGATCTTCATCACGTCTTGAAGCAGTTTGACGGCCTCAGCGTGGGGGCGTTGAAAGGCATTGCGGCCCATGATTGAGCCGAAGCCTCCGCCGTGAGCGATGCCACGCACCTCATTGAGGACGTCTTCGGCACCCTTGGCCTCACCACCGGAGAAGATCACGATGCGCTTGCCGTTAAACGCGCTGCGAACGACCTCGCGGATGCGGTCTTCGAGCGTGTCGATCTTGATACCAGCTTTCTCAAACGCGGCCTTGGCCTCTGGCTGCTCAAGGTGTGCTTTGGGGGGCTTCACTTTGATAATGTGCGAGCCCAACTGCGCGGTGATTTGCGCAGCG
>JANNCG010000310.1:0-4286 GCA_031386385.1 Myxococcales bacterium | reverse complement strand
GGTCAGCATGCGAGCGATGGTGCACCACCTACGGCTTGCGGTCTACGTGAACGCTAGACACCGCGCATAAGCAGCTGAAAAATCACTGACGATTATGCAAGTCATACGATGACTAGCAAATTCTGTGTCCGGTCGATCACGTTCCGAGAATTGTCAACTTTTGTGCAATCGCGTCGAAGTGATACTTGCTGCGGTTTAACTCCTGACGAAGAATGTCACAGCCGATGTCGATCCTGTTGACCCGCGAGCGTTAAGGCGTCCGGTGCTTCATGATCAAGCGCGCAACGTCGGCGATGATCTGCGAGCCGGGGGCGTCTTTTCCGATCCAAAGCGGGTGCGTTCGGGCCGTCGCCTCCCACGCCCAATCCGGCACCTCTGGCGCCAACGCCCTCGCAGTCTTCTCGATCTTTGCGTAGTTAGGAAAGCCACCAAACGTCGATGGGGCGCTCGCGCTGCTGGGTCGATCATCCAAACCATCGTCGCGCGAAGGCTCATCGACACCCTCGCGCTCACCAAACGGCTCGCCCTCACCCGTGAGCAGCCAAGCAGCCGAAGCACCGGTGGCTTTTGCAAGCGCCGTGATGGTGGACTCGCGCACACCGTTTTTGGGATTGCGCAGCATCCAGCTCACGGCACCGTGAGACAATCCGGCCTTGAGGGACAGCTCGCGTGCAGAGGTTCCAGACAGCTGGACCAGGCGTCGAATGCGATCAACAACGGTCATAGTGGAGGGATGATAGCTTAATTCATCTAGTTGGCTAGATGAAATCAGTGTTTACTGGTTGACATGATTACCCGTGATGACTAGTATTCATGTCATGAAAAACAGTCATGATTCAGTCGCCTACCGGGTCCGCACATTGGTCGGGTACGGCAACTCAAGTGCGCGCGAACTCTCAATCCTCTCGGGCTGCGCCCACAGCCTGCTCAGCGGCCTCTTTCGCGGCCGATGGAAAGCCCTGCGCCTCCGCTCAGCGCAGGGCATCGCGCACACCTGTGCTGTGAGCGTGGGATGGATCCTCGCCAATGAGGGACCGGCTCCAACACGAGAGATTGTCTTCGCCGCAGTCGAGCGTGCCCGAGCCCGACACAAAGCTGAGGTCCTGCTCGATTTGCGCGCCAAGACCGCTATGCGGGTACTCAACTCGCGCGCGTTGACGTGCGCAAACGATGACCGCAACGACAACGAAAGCAGGGATCGAGACGCCCGTCAGGGATAGTGTGCAAGATAGCGAAAATGCGCAGCGTTTAGCTGTCCGTTCGCCATCACATCGACACTTGCACTTGCAGCCTCAGCTGCGAGCGTCCCATGTCTAACCTGTCGCCAAACAAGTAGTGATAATCCGTCTGAATCTTCAGCCCGTGCCCTGCTTGATACCAGTTAACGCCCACGCCAAACTCATTGCCCTGCGCGCGAAACTGCGTGATAACACTCCCGCGCGATACGCCAACACTCCCAGGCCGCCAAGATCGTTTGAGCCGAGCTCAATGCCCACGTCGCGATCGAGGGTCGCCTCCGCGACCAACAGCGCGCGATCGATGAGATTGAGCCCCCACTCTGCGTTGGTGCGAGCGCGATCAAATGGAACAAAGAACTGCCCCACTCGGACCTGAAGGTCGCGGATTTGATTGAGCGCGATCCAAGCGTCAAAGAGCGGCGAAATGGTGTTTGGCTCGAAATCTCGCTGCCCAAACGCAAGCTGCAAAACATACTGCGTCTGTCGCGAGTGCACGTATCCCGACAAGATCAGCCGCGCGGTCCGGATCAACAGCTCGTTGGTGAGCAGCAGCTCAGGACTGCTTGAGCCAAACGCCGATGTCGGAGCGATCAGCGTGTCCCGCACCTGCAATCTCCCGCGCAGCGTCAGCGAAAAAAATCGTCGCCTGTCGCGAAGGTCACGCCCCGACCGGGCGCTCCCGTGATGCCCATCGGGCGCGCCGCCTGCGGACTCCACGCGCCGCCCACGATCACCGACGGCTCTCTCGTTGTCGCACGAGCAGGGACCTCGGTGGATGGTGTCGTCACGGTAGGCGGTAGCGCTTCAGCGCTCGTCAACGCCGTGGTCCCAACGGCACCACCTGCATCCCCGTCGCGAGCCCCAACAACGCTCACCGTAAGCGAAGAGTCCTCCACAGCGCTTGCCTGTACAGCCCCGTCGCCGCTGTCCTGCGGCGCGCCCCCGTCGGACTGCGCCGAGCCTGTTCGCGACATCGCGATGCCCATGAGAACCCAAAGCAGCCGAATCCACCAAAGTGAATACACTGCCCGCACAAGCCGGGACGAAGGCAGCACTCTGCGAGGACAATTGCCTTGAATAGCTCGATAGCCAAGATCGGCCATGTGCGTCACTATACAAGAATGTATCTAGTATAGAGAAATAATCTAGTTAAATAGAATTTTTCAAAGGTCTCTCATGGCTGATCGTTCAGGCTCCTCGAATGCCAGCCATGCGATCTGGCATCCAGTCTATGATCGAGACACTCATGCGTTTGTCTCGATTCACGGTCACCACATTGCTCGCGCTCAGCGTGCCGTTCAGCGCGGCGCTCAGCGTGTCGGCGCAGACTGCCCCAACGCAAGAGCCTCAAGCGCAAACAGTCGCGCCCTCGACTCCGGCACAGCGCGGCAGAGCGTTGTTTGATCTCGGCGTCGCCGCTCTGGGAGAAGCACGCTTTGCGGACGCTGCGGTGGCGTTTGAGCAGAGCTATCAAGCAAGCGCGGTTCCGGTGGTGCTCTTTAACATGGCGTTTGCGTACCGGGGTTTGGGCCGCAACCTCGACGCCATCGCGGCCATAGAGCGCTTTGTCGCGCAGCCGGGGCCGACCCCGCCTGATCGTGTAGCGGCGGGGGTTGAAGAGCTCGCGCGCTTGCGAGCAACCATCGTGCGGCTCACTCTTGGCGTCACGCCCGCGCAGGCCGTCGTCGCGATCGACGGTCAAACACCACGTCGTGATGGTGTTGCGTACCTCGCGGACCCAGGCCGGCGTGTGCTCACTGTGAGCCTTGATGGCTATCATCCCCAGCGAGTTGAGCGAGAGTTTGCGCCGGGGGAAGCACAGAGTATTCCATTTCGCTTGAGTGAGATCACCGACGAGGGCCGGCTCGTCATTGAGCCGTCAGTCACGGACGCTAACGTCACCATTGAGGTCGATGGTGCGATCTCCGCCGGCGCTCGGTACGATCAGCGACTCACCGCAGGGCGCCATCGCATCGTGGTCAACGCGCCAGGTTATCTCACCTTCTCGAGCGACGTCTCTCTCGGCGGAACAGGCATCGTCCGCGTCAACCCTGTGTTGCAGCGTCCCAGAGCATCACAGTTGTTTTGGGTGGTTCCGCTGATTATCGTCGTGGGCGGATCGGCGATCACCGCCACGAGCATCGCGGTCGAATACCAGGTGCGACGACCGCAAACGCCCATCCCTTCTAACTGCATCAACTGTTTTGACCTATGAGCCACTTCCGGCAAAATTCTGCCCCAGGACAGCGGTTGGCATCGCTTACACGCTATCACTCTCTCGCGAAGACCGTCACGTTGAGCGCACTGCTCGCGGTTGGAGTCGCGCAATGCGGGATCAAACGGTCCACCTCGATCATTGTGGCTATCGACACAAATCTCGTCGCGGGATCATGGACCGAAGCGACCATCACAGGGATCGGGCTAAACGCCAGCGACACGCAAAGTGAGACTTTTGGCGCGGTGAACTTTCAACCCACCTCACGTCGCACGGGGATGGTCACTTTGCCCGCGACGGTGGTGTTTACCGCGCAAGAAGCGCCCACGCAGACGTTGTCGCTTACGGTGGCGGTCAAAAGTGGTGCCACGGTTGTGCTCACCACCGTGGCCCGCGCGACTTTCTCGCAGGGAATGTGGCGCCAGATCAACATCACGCTCGCTGCGCAGTGTCTCGACGTAGCCACCAGCGCCCGGTGCACCATGGCCGCCGCCACGACGTGCGGATCCACAGATCCCGCGAGCCCCTGTGTCTCAATCACAAGAGATACGCAGTTGTATGAGCCTGACGCCTCCGTGCCTTCGATCACAGATCGCTAGCCTCCCGAGTGCTCTCATGCGCAAGAACAACTCGCCATCCCCCACGACTCGCACCCGCACCCTCCGCTCATCCGTCTCTGAGTGGAACCAACATTGGCCTGCAAATTCGCTCATCTTCGCACCCTACGACACGCTGGCTCGCTCACTCGCCACACACCACGATTGGCCACTGTGTGCAGAGCTAAACCAATGGGCGGCCTCGCTGCGAGCTCTCAACCACAGCGCTTACGAGGA
>JANNCG010000305.1:0-3236 GCA_031386385.1 Myxococcales bacterium | reverse complement strand
ATGACGCCAGCACAGATCTGTCCCGGAGCTATCCCGGGCCAGCCGGGCTCGGATGGTCCAGGATGCTGTTTCGTTGGTTTTGCATGCGCGCAACGCCCAGGGCAGTCCCGCTGTTGTCCCGTTGGTCTAGGCATCTGTCGCAACGGAATGTGTGGCAATGAATGCTGCGACGGTTCTTGTTGTCAGGGTCGATGCGAGGGTGGAGGCGCATCCCGAAGCACATGCCAACTCTGGTGCTCTCTCCAAGTCGCGCCTATCTCGTCGTTGTTGCGTTGCTTGCGGTTCACAACGCTCATTGCTCGCGAACTGAGCTTGCTTCGGGACCGCGTTGGACTCCGCCAGTTCAGTGGAACACGGACATACATGCACGTTTGCTAAACAGTTGCACGCAACGCGGTCCAGAGTCACCGCGATGTCGTGGGTATGTTGGGTTGCAGCGGGATTCTGAGTTGCGCACGACAATGGAGCCGATTGGTAGTCTTGGCGGGCGACCAGAGATTTCTGCGCGGGGCAGCGCGGTCATTGCAAACGGCGGGAGGCTCTTTGTGCGCGGAGATAACTCACGAGGCGGACTCGGGCTTGATTCAGCAAGAGAAATTTTAGACTGGACCGAACTTCAACGCCCGGAGTTGTTCGTCACAGTTTCTCAAAATCTTGATTCGTTGTGCGCGATTTCTCATGCGGGTCGTGCATGGTGTGGTGGAAGAATCCCGGTTTGGAGTCGACAGTCTGTCGCGTTGCAGGCAATCGACGCTCCGTTGCGGTTTGAACAGATCGTCGTTGGCGAAGGCGGCGTCTGTGCTCTTACGACTCTGAACGGCAAGGTGTACTGCTGGGGGGGTGGGGCTTTGACCGGCGGAGAGTTGGGAACCACGTCGCCAACACCGGTCGAGATTGCGATGCTTCCTCAAACAGCAAGCATTGCGGTTGGAAACCTTTACGCATGCGCAATTGACATGATTGGAGTAGTCCGCTGCTGGGGATGGTTACTTGTCGAGCATGCACAGCGGATTCGGGATGCTCGGTACTGGCCAGTCGGCGGCGGGGCATCAATATCCTCTCGTTTGCCAGCCGTCGTGGCGAACGTCCCTCTTGCAAAAAAAGTGTCGATTAGTCGCGGAGTTGCCTGCATTGTGTCGACCAATTCGGAGACATGGTGTTGGGGCGACAACGCGCTTGGCCAGATGGGAAACGGTTCAACCCTTGGATCATTTACCCCGACGCGGGCGTTTCCTGCGGCAGCCGCGAGTGACGTGGCTGTTGGATTGCGCCACATTTGTGTACGCCAGGGACGAGACGAAATTTATTGTAGCGGCGATGACCAGTATTCGGCAATTGGCTTGCAAAATCGCTATCTATCCAGCGTCCCGGTGCCGAATAGAGTGGCAGCCGTTCAGTTGCTTGCGAGTGGATGTCCACGGGTGTTGTTGAGTCAGGACGGGTTGCTACGGGAGTGGCACTATGGCCGGGACGAGTTCGCAACGAACTTGTTGGGGGCTCGAACAGTCTCGGCACCAGCACGAATCGAATCACTTTCGGCTGCAAAAGATCGCGCTTGTTTGATCACCACGGACCACAAACTTTTCTGCTGGGGAGACAATCTCGATGCGGCAAGTGGCCTCAATGAGCCTGCGTTCATCGAAGCTCCGACTGAAGTATCGCGACTTGGCAACGTCACGAGTGTGGCTCTTGCGGAACGCTACCCAGCCTCGTGCGCGACCAATGATCGAGGCGAACTGTTCTGCTGGGGCTTCCCGCCCACGCCGCTGCTCGACAACAGCACTCGGCTGCCGCGAGTTGTGCTGCAGTTGGCACCGCTGCGGTCCGTGAGCTTGAGTTCAGCCACTATTTGCGGCGTGACTCAAGATCGACGAGTTCAGTGCACGGGTCGAACAAACGCCAATGGCGAACTTGGCTCCGGCGATAGAAGCCCGGTGTTGGGCGTTTCAACCGTCGCTGGCCTAGCCGACGTCGCCCAAGTAGCGGTGCTTGACGACGATCATTTCAGTTCGTCTACATGTGCTCGGACCGAAATTGGCGAAGTGTGGTGTTGGGGTGCAAACGGCTCGGGCCAGCTCGCGAATGGCACCCGAGATTCTTCGCCACTTCCTGTTAGGGTGCAGTCGCTTCCGCCAGTATCGCAGCTTTCGTGCGGGACTGCGTATTGCTGCGCACTTGCGGATTCAAATGTGTGGTGCTGGGGTGCCAATGAGTGGGGACAACTGGGCGACAGCACGCGAGTGAACCGTCTTGTCCCGACAAGAGTCCCGTCGTTGGATGACGTTGCGCAGGTGGTGGCTGGCTCAGCGACAACGTGTGTGCGTCGTGTGAGCGGCGAAATGATGTGCTGGGGTCGGGATTCACGCGGTGAGTTTGGCGAAGTGAAAGCACTTTCAACCGCGACGCCGATACTGCTCCGCTAGACTCAAAACCGAGTCATGTACCTCGGACTTGCGAGTCACGTACCCCGATGGATAATGGATTCTCCCTTTGCCCGAAGTGCGATACAACGGTTTGCAATGGATCTTCATGCGTTGCGCATTCGTGCAGGGGCTCTGTTTGTGGACAATAGCTTTCGAGCGTTATCGCGCGTGAGCCAGCTTCATCCTCAGGCAAATCCCGCCAAACACGACGTCACGGTCACCCGTGATCTGTTCTACGACACGCCCTCAACGCCCTGGCGTCGCGTCGAGGTGTGGCGTCCCAACACCGCCCGCGTCAACGGAACAAGCCCCGCCCTTCTGTACATTCACGGCGGTGGCTTTCGCATTTTGTCCAAAGAGACCCACTGGGTGATGGCCCTGGCGTTTGCGCGCGCTGGGTACACCGTCTTCAATATTGACTATCGACTCGCTCCGAAGGATCCGTTTCCGGCGGCGGTTGAAGACGCATGCATTGCCTATGAGTGGGTGGTGAAGCACGCTGAAGAGTATGGCGCGGACCTTTCGAAACTTGTGGTCGCGGGTGAGAGCGCCGGAGCCAACCTGACCCTGGGTCTCGCGATGTGCGCCTCAAGCAAGCGTGAAGAGTCCTTTGCGCGAAGGGTCTATGAGACCAACGTGTACCCCAAGGCGATCGCGCCCATGTGTGGGTACTTGCAAGCGAGCGACGGAGAGCGATTTGCTCGCAAAAAACCACGTCTTCCGACATTTGTGGCGGACCGCATTCACGAGATCGAGAAGGCCTATTTGGGCGCAAGCGCGATTGAGCGTGGCAACGCGAGTATGGATCTGGCC
>JANNCG010000231.1:0-2565 GCA_031386385.1 Myxococcales bacterium | reverse complement strand
AGACGAAGACGAAGAAGAAGCAACTGACGAATAGCCTTCGTTTGGTGCTGTGTCCGGGAGTCTTGCCGGGGCGGTCAAGACTGTGCTCCGTGACGCGATACGCTGCATTGGCGTTTAACGCTGTTGCCCGTCTTGCGTCTTGCGTATAGATGCACATGCTGCGGTCTCGTAGACAACAGTAGGCATCCGTTTCGCCATGAGCCATAAGAACATCGACTTCGCTAATCGCACCATTGCTGAGAACCGGCGCGCGCACGTCAAGTACGCCTTTGACGGTACGTTTGAGGTGGGTATCGTGCTGCTTGGTAGCGAAGTGAAGAGCATTCGCGCAGGCAAAATTGAGCTCGGCGACGCGTGGGCGCACGTGACCCGTGGTGGTCAGCTTGAGCTCGTTAACTCGTATGTGGCGCCGTATAAGTTTGCCAATATGTTTGGACACGAGCCAAAGCGCGCGCGACCGCTGCTGGCAAACCGCGCTGAGATTGACAAGATCGCGCAGAAGATCGCGACGCGGGGGTACACGTTGATTCCGTTGAAGGTCTACTTGAAGGGTGGACGTGTGAAGGTTGAGCTTGGGCTTGCGAAGGGCAAAGATGGCGTTGATCGTCGTGAAGAGATCAAAGAGCGCGACGCGGATCGTGACGCACGCTCGGCCATGCGCCTTCGGGCCAAACGGTGAGAGCGGTGAAAGCGGAGCATACGATGACAGATGATACCAGCGAGCCAGCCAGCAAAACCACAGCCATCACCGCGCAGGGCCCCATCACGTGGAACGAGGGAGGCACCGCGGCGATACACTTTCTCAACGACGTAGAGGTGGTGTTTCGGTCGAGTGTTCCGTATCCACCAGGAAAACCAGCGCGAGGGAGCGTCCGTGATGGCGCTATGCTCTACGCGTTTACGACGAAAATTCAGCGCTCAACGAAGGTCGCTGAGGGTGTGTGGGAGGTGCGCGCGCGGCTCACAAGCGCCACCGTTGAAGTTCGCGCAGCGTTTGTCTCAGCCCTCGCGTCGCAGTCTTCGTAGTCCAGCTTTCTCTAGCTGTATAGCTGTATAGCTTTATAGCTTTATTGTTCGGGTCGTCGCACAAGCTCACAGTGCACGTGGTGTGCCTCTACCGCAAAGCCTGTCTCGTCATTGACAGGCACCAACGCCACAAAGCCATCTGCCGCGGCCAACAGTCTGGGGCGCGCTGCGAGATCGCCGTTGAGAGAGAGCACGTTGCGGCGAAGGGCAGGCTCACCCGAGGGGGCAATCCAACTCATGTGTCCTTCGAGCAGTCCCGCTCGTGAGTCCTGTGAAATCACTAGCGAATATCCAATTCCGTCGTTTGAGGTGACGGCTGATGTAGCGATGTTGTATCCGCCCAACGGTGGTTGCAAATACCACAGTCGAGGGACCTCTAAGTTGACTCGTTGCGCCGTCACAGAAAAACGCGCGATCGCCAGACCCTGTCCCGAAACCCACTGAGCGATCTGAAGCAACCCTTGTCGTGTTGTGCTCACATCCCATGGAAACTGCGCAAAACCCGTGCGCTCGGGAGTGCCCACCGGCGCTAAGCGCTCATCGAGCGTGACGAGCATCTGAATCGCGGGACGGTCACCGTTGAGTCCTACACCAGGAAGAGTTCGCTCAAGTAAGCCCACAATGGGCATGTTGGCTTGGGTGGGCAGTAAGCGCACCGATCCACCCACGCGCTGCGTCCAAGTGGTGTCATCGGTGATAGCGCCGTCGGGCATGATTCGAAACGCTCTCAACGAGCCGTCATTGTAGCCCACCAAGGTCACGATGTGAGGACTCACGCTGGCGTTAGCGGCGCGCTCGACCATAGAGGTCCACACGATCCTCGGCGTTGTGGCCGTAGCGTCCTCGGTGGCATTTGCAAACAAGGGCAGCACTCGCACGGCGGTTCCGTCGACAAAAACTCGAACGCTCTGAAGCGTGTTTTGTACGCGAAAGACAAACATTCCACCCTCGGGGAGGTTGGCGGCGGACAGCGCTCCCTCGCCGTCGTCTGCGCGCATCGCCTCGGACTCCATGGTCTGCGTGGGGCCAATTTTCTGAAACGAAGTACTCAACCTCGCGATGCGAAGCACAGTCCCACCCGCGCTCACCGGGTGCACCTCGCGCCAAGCGATGACATATCGCGTAGTGTCCGGGGCCGGCCTCCGGAGGGTGATCACCGCGAGCGCGTCGTTGTTGGGTCGAACGGGCTCGGAGCTGTGCGCAAGCCGCAACACGCGCACGGTACGGCAGAGCGGTTCTCGCTGTTGGGCGATGGAGATAGACGATAGCGAGAGAGATAAAATCGCTACAAAAAAACTGGCAGAATGAGATTTCATCGGTTCTCTCCAGGGCTTGTTGGAGTGATGGTTGCGGACGCGGGACGTGGCGGCGTTGCCGTCGTTGCGGCTGGCGGTGTTGAGGGGGGTGTGTGCCCTGTGGTCGTTGCCGCACTCGCTGCGGTCGTCGCTGCGGTCGTCGCTGCTGTCGCTGCTGCCGGTGCACACGTTGTTCGCGATGGGGTTCCGTCCGCGCCAGTGCAGATCTCGCGGGCGACGTCCG
>JANNCG010000224.1:0-7780 GCA_031386385.1 Myxococcales bacterium | reverse complement strand
CGACGAAGAGACGATGTTTCCTAAGTTGCGCGTGGTGATGTCAGCGAGAGTTGTTCCGGTGTTTCGGCTGCTCACGTTGGCGACAATCCCGCCGACCCAAAACGATGCCCACCAAGCGCCGATCGCAGCGTTGGGCAGGTGACCGGCCTCTGGAGGCGCAACCACCTTCGTGTCTCGATAGCCGCCATCCACCGCTGCCACCAAGGCTGCAGTGGGCGCAGGCACTGAGTCAGGCTTCAGCGCATCGTGCACTGCTTTCACAATCTCATAGGGTCGCTTGATGTTGAGGCCCGGAACAACAAACCCCTGAAACACCTCCTCCGGTGTCCATTTGATCACGGCACCCAGTTATTTACCTGTGCGACCGACTTGCCGAAGCCATCGCAAAAACAACACGCCCGTCACGAGCAACAACCCCAAGATCCCAAGCGACACACGAACCGTCAGCGCGTCACTCAGCTCAAGCACTGAGACCGCGACAGAACCCGGTGTTTGTTGGGCCTGTGATATAAGCGAGTTTTGCCAAGCTGAAATGCCGATGTCCGCGACGTGAACCAGCGCCGTCAAGCCCAGCGCCCCGATCGCGAGCGCTCCGCGTCTGTGCGATTTGAGCAGATCAGTTTCGAAGTTCGCAGCTGGGTGATTAGAGTTGCTCGTCTCGATCATAGACGCGAAGGGTACCACCGATGCCGAAGGCCCCATCCCAAGATGGCCATCTTTCCCACCACGCGAGGCGCATTTGCGAGCGAGATATTCCTCCCCACTTTTTTGCGTTTTGTCTACGAAGACGGCTAAGGGCTGTCTTGCAATGGGACGTCCCAGAATCGGCGAACAATTCGGTAGGCAATTTCGGCCAGAAGGTCACTTCGACCGCTCGGCTGCTCACAAACCAATCCTCGTGTTGGAAGGTGTCATCAAGGTATTTCGAGCGGACGCTCCGGTACTTCGACGCACGGACCTGACGATAGAGCGCGGTGAGTTCGTTTTTGTCACGGGCCCCTCTGGCGCGGGAAAAAGCACGCTTCTCAAGCTCATCTACCGCGCTGAGACCGTCGACGAGGGGCGCATATTGTTTTGCGGTCGAGACATCGCGCGGCTGACGCCAGAGAGCATCCCGTTTTTACGGCGCAATGTGGGCGTGGTCTTTCAGGATTTTAAGCTCGTTCCGTATTGGACGGTGTTTGAAAACGTGGCGGTGGCGCTTGAGGTCGCAGGGATGCCACCTCGTGTGATCCGCTCGCGTGTCGCGATGACTCTTGAGCGTGTGGGCCTCGCAGGCCGCGGTGAGGACCTCGCCTCGGTGCTCTCTGGTGGCGAGCAGCAGCGCGTCGCGGTGGCACGAGCCATCGTGAATGAGCCTGCGATTGTCCTGGCCGATGAGCCTACGGGCAACCTCGACCCCGTACTCGCGCTGGATATTCTTGGTCTGTTTGAAGAAATTCACGACGCCGGAACCACGGTCCTGTTTGCCACCCACGACCGCTCGCTCTTAGAGCAGTCGCCGCACCGACTGATCGTCATTGACGACGGTCGGTGCATCGAAGCCCGCAAGGGCGTCAACGATTTAAGCAACGTGATGGCCGCGCAGCGCGGACATGCTCACGACGACGCGGACGCACTCAGCACCGCACGACTGCCACTGTAGATTTTTGGATTTTTGAAAGGCTCGCCATGAAGGTCTTCGCTCGCGCACTGCGCGGAGTTCGTGAACACGTCCGTACACAACTGGTCAGCGTAGCAACCGTTGCACTGGCACTCTTCTGTCTTGCATCTGCCGGTTTGGCGGCTGAAAACGCAGGCGAACTGTCCCGGCGTTGGGGCGGCCCTGTGCGAATGACCGTGTACCTGGCCGACGGTGCCAACGCCGAGCAGACCGAGGCGCTTCGCTCGGCGCTCTCTGAGCTGAGCGAGGTGCAGTCCGCACGGTACATCTCGCCGACAGAAGCACGAACCATCGTGGCAGGGCAGGACCGAGTGTTTGCCGCAGCGAGTGCAGAGCTGTTTCCCGCGACGATTGAGCTCGGGATCCGACCTGGCGCAGCGACTGCGGCACAAATCGGCGTGCTCACCGAGCGCGTTCGTCGCCTCTCCAGCGTCAGCGACGTTGAGTCCTACCAGGGAATCACCGCACAACTTCAGTCCATGCTCTCCGCCGGTCGCGGTGGCGCGCTTGTCCTTGGGTTGCTTGTTCTGCTGTGCGCGGTCGCAGTGGTCAGCAACACTGTACGCTTGTCACTCAACGCTCGTATGCGTGAAGTCGAAGTCCTCCGCCTGGTGGGTGCATCACCGAGCTACGTTCGCTCGCCGTTTTTGGCCGAAGGCGCGATGCTCGGCGGCGGTGGCGCGCTCGTCGCGGTCACTGCGCTGGCGGTTTTGTTCTACACGCTGCATCACCGCGTGGACAGCGCGTTGGGCCCGGCACTTGGCATGCGCTTGGTGTTCTTGTCCCTCCCCGTCGCAGTGATTTTTGTCGTCAGCGGCGCGGTCCTTGGCGCGGGCGGAAGCGCCCTCGCGGTCCGACGTTGGATGAAGGTTTGATCTGATGAAGCGGTTTTCGACTCGATTTCGCACACTGTTGGCCATCGCGGTCGCAAGCTCTGCGGTCACCGCCCAGGATCATCAAGCGCTCTCGCGACTCGGCGAGCGACCCGCCGCACCCACGCTTAACGCAGTGGATCAGTCCCTCTCAGAGAGCGCATCCGACGCAGAACGGCTGGACCTTCGCTCAAGACAGTTATCCCAAGAGGCCGACGGACTCCCAGCACGCAAGACTGCGGTCATTGAGGGGGCCCGTCGGCAAGCTCGACGAATGTATCACCTTCGAATGGGCGCAGCGTTGATCCTGCGAAGTGGACCAGCGGCGCTGCTTGATCATCTCGCGAGAATGGCCCACACCGAGCGCGCGTTGCGTGCGTCGATTGAGCAAGTGAATCAGGTCACCGAGCGAGAGCAGACGCTCCTCGTTGAACGAACCACGGTTGAGCGCGAACAGCGCGAGCTTGCGTCACGGCGTGTGGCCCTGGCTTCGGAGCGACAGCGCCTTGAGCTCTTCGGATCACCGGACAACCTCGGTGTCCAAACTACCGCGATAGCGAATCCACTCGGTGAGTCTGTCACCGTGTACGGCGGTCGCGGGGCCGAGCAGAGCACCGGAGCTTTCGCTTCAAATATGGGTCGGCTGCTTTTGCCCCTGTCGGGTCGAGCGGAGCTTCGACGGGTCCAACGCGAAGGCGCCGAGGGTCCGGGCCTAGAGATCTCTTCGTCCCTCGGAACTCCAGTTCGCGCTGTTTTTGGCGGTCGAATCGCGTTTAGTGATCGCTACGGTGCCCTTGGCCGCTTGGTGATCGTCGATCACGGCGAGCACTACTACACTGTGAGCGCAAACCTCGGCTCCGTATCCGTTCGAGTCGGCGAAGAAGTGACCGCTGGAGCCATTCTAGGCACTGTGGGTGATGAGGGACGGGGCGCGATCTTATATTTTGAAGTTCGTCACGGCAGCGAGACGATCGACCCGACCCCTTGGTTTGGCGTGAACTAGTGAGCGTGCGGACAAACCCTTAGGTGCATCCTCGAACGTTTGGGGAGGCAATCACCTAAGGAACCAAATCCGTGTCGCGGCTGACAGCGGAGTGATAAGCTGACGGTCGCGATGAAATCATTTCACACGTTTGTCACGTCGCTCACAATAGCGCTCTCTTCGGTGGTCGCTCCCTCGCTCGCAGCCGCGCAAAATTGTGTCGGCACGCCATACTTCGATCGCTGCCTCGACGCGATTGGCGGAGTCCCCATGGGCGGCGGCGGGATGCGGGATCCCAATCGGATCGTAGATAATTTTTTTCGCACCACCGATATGCCTCCGCGATTTGCGCCGGAGCTGACGTTTGGGCAACCGGTCGTGATGGCCAGCGATTTTAACGGCTGCTGCGGCTACTCTCAGGGACCCGGCGCGGACCCTCGTCAGTACACTTCGTATGTGTGCGCGGCCTGCCCAAATCCGGTCGCCGCCGCCACGTACACCGCAGGCCTCGACTGGCGCTGGAACCAGACCACGCGACGCTATCCCAATGGAAATCCAGTGACGGATCAAGACCCTTGTGGTGGCAACAGAACCGCGTGCGGCTACGACCAACCTTGGACCGGATCCATTGTATTTGATCTGCAGGGGCCGGCAAACCGCGTCGTGATTTTTCCGATCACGGACCACGTGAACGACAGCTGTCTTGAGGCGTTTGAGTACAGCGTTTACCTCACAGACAACCCTGCGTCACGCGAGCTGGTGCCCGATGGCGGCGCTCCGGACCCCACCAAATGGAACCGCGCGGTCCTTCAGCGCGCGTACCTCCGTGGCTGGACCAACAACTACCTCTCAACGGGGACAGCCGCAGACATGTTGGTCAACCCGCTCGACATGCATCTGGGTACACCCAACGAGGCCATCGCCGACAGCATCACAACGGTGTGGTCTTTGCCTTGCGGAGTGAATTTTAGGTACGCCTCGGTGCTGCCAGGCAACTATGGCAACCCCGACGCACGCTGCGCATTTAACTCGTCTGAAGACGAGTTCGACGCCGTCGCGGGACTCAATGAAGATGGGACCGCGATCTGTCCAGATCGTGATCGGGACGGATTTCGTGACGCCCGTTGCGGAGGCACGGACTGCGAGGACAACGACCCCGCGGTGAACCCTGGCGCGACAGAAGACTGCCGCAGTCCGCGTGACGTGAACTGCGATGGTCGCACGCCGACTTGCCCTGCAGGGCTCGGTTGCTTTGACGGAGTGTGCGTGCCGGGGTGCATTGAGGGCGCGTGCGCGATGGATTTTACCTGCCGAAATGGCGGGCTTCCGATGGGGCAGTATTGTGTTCCGACGCGCTGCGGTGGGATGGCGTGCCCGCCGGGGCAAGTGTGCGGCCCTCTGGGCTGTCAGCCGCCGTGCGAAGGCGCCCGTTGCCCTGCTGGCCAAACCTGCGTGGGAGGCGCCTGCGTCAACGCCTGCGCGGGGATCTTGTGTCCCGCGAACCAACACTGCACGGGTGGTCGGTGTATCCCGAACTGTCCGTGCATTCCGTGTGCAGCCGGCACCAACTGCAACGCGGGTTCGGGGATCTGTGAAGCGCCTGGCTGTGATGCGCTTCCGTGCCCGGCCGACCAGCGAGATTGCAGCGGCGAAGTCCCACGCTGTCGCATGGGCTTCTGTGATGGAGTGATCTGTCCGGTGGGCCAGATGTGCGACGAGGTCGCGCGTGCCTGTGTGTTTGATCGATGCAACGGGATCTCGTGCGCGGGTGGGTTTGTGTGCCGCAATGGCGACTGTGTGGTGCAAGAGCGACCCGACACAGGCGTCTTGCTGGACACAGGCGTAGTGATCGCAGATACCGGTTCGACCGCGATGATGGATGGCGGCATCACAGCCATGGATGGCGGCCCGCGCGATGTCGCAACCCTCGATCCGGGAGTGCAAGTGGGCGGCTGCGGCTGCCGAACCTCGACCCCGAGCAACCCGCGCTCAACTGCTTTCTTGATCGCAGCGCTCGCGACCGTCGTGATTGGACGCCGGCGGCGAGCTCGCGCGTAAACCCACCGCCCCCCCCCCAGTAGCGCCCGTTGAATCGCTGTCACTCGACAGAGGATCGATCGAGTGATATCGTCGTTAGAATATATCATGGGGAGCATCCTAAAACAGAGCGCCGTACTTGTTTCGACTGCGATGTGGTTGATCGGGTGCGATCGCGCACCAGACGTCCACGTCCACGTATCGAGCCGCTGCGACGGCCCCCAGGCGTACGCAATTTGGCACGAGTGGGCGGGGCGACGGCTCCGATGGCGGCAGGACGCGCAGGCCGTTTACCGAGCGCCAAAAACCGATCTTGAATCAGAGAACCGGTACGCCTCGGCACTTGAAATTCCCCGGGTGTTTCGGATGGAACCGCGGGGGGCTCTACCCGAGAACGCGCTACCGGTCTTTCGCATCGAGCAATATGCTCCACGTTATATTTCAAACCGACCCATCGGCCGCATCCGAGTGCGTGCTCAATTTGCGGAGGGAGAGCACCGACGAATTGACGTTCGATTTGGTTGCTGTGGAATTGGCGGCGTACTCTGTGGAGAAGGAGGCGGAGGCGGAGCTGGCGGACCGGGTGGGCGGCGGGATCCCTGCGAGGGGGTCGAGGCGGCCGGCAACTGTCGCCCAGCGACGGCGCAAGATCGCCAGGCGAGACCGCAGGGACGTGTCCCGATGGTTTCAGAGTTTGACGAGGGCGACGGAGAAGGATTCGACCCAAACGGACTTTCGGAAGAGAATTTTGACGATGGGGTTCCGACATGTGAGTTGATCTGCGAAGGGATTCCTGAGGGACAGACCTTAGAGCCAGAATTGCGGCCAGCGGTCGTTCCACGATCATCCACACCTCCTCAAGCTCGACCCGCAGGAGGCGATGCCGGGACCCCTGCACCCACTCAAGATAGTGGGAGAGTTGTACAACCGGATGTCCAGTTGATTGATCCTCGTACGATGGACGTCCCAAACTTCGATGCGCCGACGCCGGTTGGCCCGACCGTTCCACCCCTCCCAGACGTCCCCGACAATTCGCCGGATGCCTGATCGCCGTTGAATCTGAAACGCAATGTTCTGCTCGCACAAGTCCGAGGCCTAAACGCTAACTTGCGAGCAGCCTCCGCAACGTGTTCGCGCGGCGCCCTGGAAACCTCACCGGGTCAATCTCGCCCACTAGCAACGTGAGCGCCCGTACCAACTGTCGCGCAGACCGTTGTGCGTTTGGGTCATCTCCACAGCGCTCTAGCGCTCGTCGTGCAAATGCCAACGCTTCGGGCAAGCGTGCTGCTGCAACACACAGCTCGACCATGGTCCGTAGCGTGCGAGGGTTGTCCGAGTTGGGCGCGAGCGCATCAAGAGCACCCTGGACGAAACCCATCGATGCCAGTGATTTTGCCCACAAAATAAGGGCGTTCTCCGTCGTGACCGCCGCGGGGTATGCCGACCGCAGCGAGGCCTCTGCGCGGTCTCTCTGCCCCCGGCGCTGCAGTATTCGTGCGTACCCGATATACCCGTCCAGCAAGCTATGGTCCGCGTCAATCGCGCGAACATAGAGCGACTCGGCGCTCTGCAAGTGATTCACGCGCTCTTCGACACTGGCCCGCTCAATCAACCCCAGAGCCACCGTGCGCGCGAGCTGCACTGGATCAAAGCCAATCACCTGCGCGGATGCGCTCGACTCAAACGCCAAGCTCGCGGTGAGCACGACGCACAGAAGGTGAGATCGCAAGGCGGCCAAAGGTCGACGGGTCACTTGAAAATTCGCTCGATTCTATCGCTTTTGCTCGGTGGAGTGTGACACCAATGGGGCCAATACGGTATGAGCGTGCACTACCACTGTGACCGCGACTACTAACCCATCCGCCGACGATATCGTGGACTTCGCCCCACCGAAGCTTGTCGAATGGATCATTCCGTTTGTCTGCTTTTTTCTCTCCGGCGCGTCGAGTCTGATCTTCGAGGTCATCTGGACCCGCAAATTGACTCTCGTGTTTGGTGCGAGCACCCCGGCGATCTCAACGGTGCTAAGCGCGTTTATGGGAGGTTTGGCCCTTGGATCGTATTTGCTAGGCAAGCGAGTCGACCGGCTTAAGTTTCCGCTGCTCACGTACGCGGTGGTTGAGACAGCGGTGGGGCTGTTCGCACTTGCGGTTCCGTTTATCATCGATCACGGCTACCCGCCCATTGGTCGATGGATCTCGCTGCATGCGGGCAATCGGTTTGACC
>JANNCG010000205.1:0-3280 GCA_031386385.1 Myxococcales bacterium | reverse complement strand
GTTTGATGCCATGGGTTGACTCAAACATTGTCAACGCCTCTTCGGACAGCACGGGACCGAGCCGATAATGGTGCTCTTTGCTGCCGAACACCCGTCGCTGCGGATCCGTGGCTTCGAGTTTGCGAAGCAGCTCGCCGAGCTGTGCGATCTCATCGCGAGTGCTCAATGGTGCCTGCAACTCAAGCCCGACCGCTGAAGCGTCTGTTGCATTCTCGGTTTTGGTTCGCTCTGTCATAGTTCACTTGCTTTGCGCCGGGCGACACGAACAACTTCGATTATAGCTTGCGCGTCATAAAGACACTGAATGTGTCCGCTGTGTATCCATCGAAGGGGCCACAGGATTCGAACCCGCGGCTCTCGTACAGCCGCAGAGCGGGAAGAAAAGCCGCGCTCGATCCCGTCTCGAGCCACAAGCTCGTCATGCCGCGTGCCCGCGCCTCTGCGATGAGGTGGTCTAGCATCGCACGCCCAGCCCCGCGGCCGAGAAATGCATCGGCCACCCGCATCGATTTGATTTCGCCGCGCTGCGCATCAAGTCGCTTGAGCGCCCCACAACCGACGATCTCCGTAGCGGACCAGGCCGACCAAAACGTCACGTCTGGCTCTTGAAGCTGCTCGACATCCAACGCGTGCACGCTGCAGGCTGGAGAGTTTGCGCGCATCTCCGCGAGATGCTGCGCAATCAGCGCACGCGTGGGCTCACCCTCAAGGTCATCCAGCCGAAAGCTCAAGAGAAGATCACTGCTCACCCGCGAACCCTACGACAGCCGATGTGTCGTTGCGCAGCAAAACAACCGACTCCGCTCTCAGCGTTGAGCTTGCTCGTTTGCACTCGAATTTGGCAGCCCGTTTGCGCGCAGGACGACTCGACAACCCGAATGACGCACTGCGTTTGACGCGTTTCTAGAGCGCTCTAGACAAACGGCGGGGCTTGGTCCGCAAGATGCGCGAAGGCTAAGTCTTCAGCGCACGCCACCAAGCGTCTGACTTGTATCGCTCGGGAATCTCCTGCTCAAACGGGCTGTCAAAACCCAGCGCTTCGAGCTCATCGAACCAGCGTTCGCGCTTGGACTTTGCCAAGCGCGCTCCGCACCACGGACAATACGCGATGCTCACCTCTGATGCGCCACCATCGTGAACGAGGATCCCGTATTCGTCGAACGTCGGCACATAGTCCACGAGGCAATCGGGGCAGTCGAACCGGTTAGGATGCTGCTTGCATGTGTATGCAACCATCTCACTCATCCTCGCGCAACAGTGTTTCATGGGACTCGGTTATAGCGCAAATTCGCTCGCGTTTGTGCCAAACGAACCTCTAACGACCCGGCGTAGGCGCAGCAGCAGGGCGGGACGGTTGCGGAGTGGGATGTGTTGCGTGCTCTGTTCGACAGCAGCAACAGCGGGCGTATCTGCTCACGAAGCTGAAAGCAATCGCGGAGCAGCTCGGCATTCGAGGCGCCCCGGTCGATTGAAGCAGCATTCTAAGCCTCGCATCAAAGGATGCTTGCCGTGACCACAGCAGCCTCGTCCGTGGGCGGGCGAACTTTTGACATCGTAAAACCATTTGGTATAGTAAACCAAATGGTATCAGATCGATCAGTCCAGTTGGATCTCATCTTCCACGCATTAGCGCACCCCGCTCGCCGCGCGATCATTCGGCAACTCTCTAGCGGCGAGCGCAACCTGAGTGAGCTCGCGCTGCCGCTGAACATGACCTTTCCTGCTGCGAGCAAGCATGTGCGTGTGTTGGAGAGTGCCAAACTCGTGCGTCGTCGCGTCGATGGGCGGCAGCATCTCTGTCGCCTCCGCGCAGAGCCATTGAAAGAAGCGACGCTCTGGACTGAGCAGTTTCGTCGCAACTGGGAGGCGCGCTTCGAAGCACTCGACTCGCTCTTAGATGAGATGAAGGCCGAGGAGCAATCGCCGTCGCATCGCCGCTCAGCGTCGAAAAAATAGAACAAATAGTTTCACTTCGCACAACGCACAACACAGCTCTCAATCCCGTTTTTCACTCTAAGGATCACGCCATGAATCACGCACAGCAATCGCAAAACGGCCTTCAAATCTCCACGCCCACCGACACGACGATCGTGCTGACCCGCGCGTTTAACGCACCCGTTCGGCTTTTATGGGATGCCATGTTCACCGCAGAAAAGATGCGCCGCTGGATGCTTCCTCCGCCGGGCTGGACGCTGAGCAGTTGCGAGGTTGACCCTCGCGAGGGCGGGTCACTTCGGTTGGCGTGGAAGAGCGCGGACGAGGACCCCGTCATGACGCTGGAGGGGGTGTTTATGGAGGTGGTGTTGCACGTTCGCGCCGTTCACACCGAGACGATGAAGCTGGGCAACGGGCAGACCGTTGGGACCCTCGTGGAGACGCACGAGTTTGCGGAAGCTCACGGTGCCACGACGGTGACCACCATGCGTATCACGCAGACCTACCTCTCGAAGGAGGACCGCGACGGCGCGATCGCCTCGGGCATGGACCAGGGGATGGAGGCCTGTTACCAGAACCTCGACGCCCTACTCACTTAGAGGCTCAATTGCAGGCTGTCGCAAGATTTTTTTCATCTCTTTGCCCTTCGCGAGCTCATCGACGAGCTTGTCGAGGTAGCGCATTTCTAGCATGAGAGGATCTTCGATCTCTTCGATCCGCACACCGCAAATGACGCCCTTAATGAGACGACGCAGCGGGTTTTTCTCGGAGGCACGATCGAAAAATGTCTCGAAATTTACCCGCTTCTCAATCTGTTTCTCAAGCTGCGCCTGTGTGTAGCCCGTCAACCAACGAATAATCTCGTCGACCTCGTCCTTGGTGCGTCCCTTCCTCTCCGCCTTCGCAATGTAGAGCGGGTACACGCTGGCAAAGATCATCGCGTAGATGCGATGCTTCGGTTTGGCGTTTGGCTCGGTGGTGTTGCTCGGTTCGCTCGCTCCACGCTTCGCGGCCGGCTGTCGTTTTCGCGTTGTCACACAGAGAAAATGGCTTTCAATTGGGGCCCTCGTCAAGTTTGATGCACAGGCAGGACCGCTGAAGCCTCTGTCGGATTCTCGGTTTTGGTTCGCTCTGTTTTGTCGCGCTTCAGTGCTATTTCAAGGCAGCCGCTCTGGGTTGCTCACGGTGCGGGGTCCTTGAGTGTCCCCAGTGTTGAGCGTGGAGGCTGGCTCGAATAGCAACACATGCGCCTCGCTCTCGGCGACGGGCCGATGCTCGACTCCCCGCGGAACAATAACGAACTCGCCCTCGCGCACAGTGACCGTTCGATCGCGATATTCCATCG
>JANNCG010000201.1:0-2856 GCA_031386385.1 Myxococcales bacterium | reverse complement strand
GTGGCCGGTGGGCCCAACACCTGCCCCAACGGGCCAGATTTGTGTAGCTCTCCGCTTGCACCCGTCGCGGCAACCATCGACGTGAACAACGACGGCAGCGCAGACATTGTCGTTGGACAAGCGCGACACCTCACCATTCAGCGAGGGATCACTGACCCCATGGGGCGCGCCATTGTCTCGCGAATCTGCCTGCAAACTTCCCAGACATACTTGGGTCGCAACATTGAGGCGGCTGGGGATTTAGACGGCGATGGGTTCTCTGATTTTTTGCTGAGCGGTTGTACCCTCTCAGACCCAAGCGCCAACTGCGGTCAGCCCGCAATCGCTTATGGAGGAGTCGCAAACGGCATTGAATCGGTTCAGTTGTTGCCGGCCGTCGCGATCCCCGCGAGCCGAGCCGACTGCAAGCTCGGCGCGACGTTGAGAGCCGGCGGAGACATCAACGGAGATGGCTACGCAGATGCATTGATCGCCGGACCATGCGCGCGCGGTGGGGTTATCGGAGTTGTCTTGGGCAGCCCAACCCGACAGCCTGATTTTCAACTGCTCGATATCGGCTCTGAGCCGTTGGCCACAATTTCGGCAGAGCCCGGGTTTGCCAGAGCCCTGTCGTTTATCGGCGTTCGAAGAGGAATGTTCAGCGTCGCCGTCCTCTCGACTGAGGCCGTTCACCTACTTCACATCAGCGCCAATCGGACAGTCGCAGAGATCCCCCCTACGCTGGCTGTCGGAGACCAAACACCATTTTTCAATTTGCGTTGGCAAGGCCTGACAGGAGATCCCACGACCGACCCAGGGGCGCTTGCGCTGACACGCCTGAGCGAAGAAAGAAGTGGCGGAGATGTGCTAGCCGTTCGTTTTAACACGGTGCCAATGAGCATTCAGTCCGACGGACTTTTTGGTGGCGCTCCTGCAGGACAACGCCAGGGCGAATACTTGGCGGGGCCTATCGACCTGAACAATGATGGCCGGTCGGACGTGCTTTGGGCGAGCGGCGGCGCGGGGACGCTGGGACTTTACCCCGGAGGCAGAGGGTTTGTTACGGTGCCCTTCGTGCCACCCGCCGAGGCGCGAAACATCAAGTCCATCGCGTCGATTGGAAACGCGTTCAGCTCTCTGGTCGATTCGTTTGCCGTCAACGTGCAAGACAACAGTTCGAGTGTAGTCAGGTTCTGCCAGCGAATCGATGAGGTGGACGTGCCAGTGGCCAGTCCGTCGCTTACGTGTCCCATCGCACGAAGGCTCATCCTTGGGCTCAACAGCCCGGCCACGATCGCCGGACGGTAAGTGACAATGAAACGCAAAGTTACACGCCCACTGAGTCTTCACTCACTGGTAAGCATCATGATCGTGAGTGCCTTCGCTGGCTGCTCGACACCCACCTATCGCTGCTCGCGGGACGATCAATGCACGAGCAGTGGTGAGCTCCCTAAATGCATCATTGAGCAACCCATGAGCACTGGTGTTTGTGCCGAAGCGAACCTGCAGTGCGTCTCGGGGTATCGCTATTCGCGCTCCGCGCCCAACGCGGGGATGTGTGTTCCGGCGGTGCTGGATGCGGGCGTGGATGCAGGCCAAGACGTTGTCTCAACGGACATGCCAACGGTTGGATTGGATGTCTTGGGGACCGATGCTGACGTCCCCAACATGACTCCCGATCAACAACCCGTGGATGGGGGCGTCGCGACTGAGTGCGACACCGATCCAGGACGACCGAACTGTAGCTGCATCTTGCAAGTGCGTCCGCCCGCCATGCCGATTCTTGCTGGACCTCTTGGGGTCTGCGACATTCGGGTGATACGGCCGCTGTCGCAGCGCTTGAGTCCAGGGCGGGCTGTACGGTTTAAAGCAGAATTAGGTAGCTCGGTCTCGAACCCGAGGGTTGACATCGTTTCGATACGAGCGAACTCGCCACCGATGAATCTAGCGCTCCCACTGACAATTATGGCTGGCTCTGGTGCTGTTCTTTTCACCGAAACAGAAGCTGCCACCTACGCAATTCGCTGGCGAATAACTGGCGAATGCAATGGGCGCCAGGTCAGTACTCCGGACACAACGCTCGCCCTTCCGCGGCCCTACAGAGTCGCAGACTGCGTGGCCGGCCCCCTCGGGTGTAGCTCACCCATTGAGCCAGTTGCCGCAACCACTGACCTCGACGGGGATGGACGCTCAGATCTTGTTGTTGGACAGCAAAAGCTCATCACGGTGAGCACTGCAACGAACCTTGGCGCTGCGGTGACAACTGAAGTTTGCCTTCAGACATCAAGTGACCGGCTTGGCCGAAATATTGAAGCGGTCGGTGATTTAGACGGCGATGGCGTTTCGGACTTTCTTCTCAGCGGCTGTGTCGTCGGCGATCCGTCAGCAAACTGTAGTGATGTCGCGATCGCGTATGGTGGCGGTCCAGCGGGGATCAGCTCTGTCCGGATGCTTGCCCCGATCAGTCCGCGAGTCGGGCTCAGCGCCTGCAGTATCGGCGCGACCCTCGCCGCAGGCGCCGACTTCAACCAAGACGGCTATGCCGATGCGCTCGTAGGCACGCCGTGTAACAACGGCGGAATGCTTCATGTCGTTCTTGGATCGCCTTCGCGGGCATCGGAGCTACGCGCATTGAACACAGATGATAGGGTTGTGGCGGCGATCGCCGCTGAACCAATGTTCGCTCGCGGGATCGCGATGATCGGTCGGCGGGGAAACGGGGTCGAGGTGGCCACACTGTCGACCGCGAGCGTGCGCGGGCTCAACATCTCACCCACGCTTGTGCTGACTGAGGCGTATCAGCTAAGCAATCCCTATACACCCTATGACACCATTGCATCTACGGGCAGGCCAAGCAAGCCCTGCCAGCGCATGGTG
>JANNCG010000163.1:0-5559 GCA_031386385.1 Myxococcales bacterium | reverse complement strand
GTCGCCAAGAGCCCAGACGGAATCGCGGAGAGTGCCACCCACTGCCACCAGTGCGCCCCACGAGCGATAGGCTGGGGCGTTGCGTTGCCTACCGGCGAACCATGCGGGGCTTGAGCACTGATTTGCATCGCGCTCAGCCCGAATGCGAGCACCGCGATCCCCACTGCGATGTACGCTACCCGCAGCCACACCGACTGGCTCGCCAGCGGCAGCCAAGGCTCAATGACAAACGGATACAGCAGCAGGCCGGCGGCGCTTCCGGCGTTGCTCGCGGCGTACAGACCGTAGGGGCTCTTTCCTGTCCACTCAGTGAAGTAGCGTTGAATCGACGGCGCGACCGTGCACAACGCGGCGAAGGGCAGTCCGACCGTTCTCAGCAAGAACCACAAGGACGCGGTCACCGGACTGGACCAGCTCGCAGAGTGTGCCAATTCACTGGCAAAATCGAATCGGCTCACCAAAAGTGGCAGCACAAACACCCCCGCGTGCACAGCCCATTTCAACGAAGCGGGCTTGCACCGAACCAAGGTGAACTGCGTAAGATACCCAGCGAGAAGCGCGAGCTGAAAAAATAACAAGCACGTGGTCCAAACCGACGGGACGCCACCCAAGGAAGGCTGCAATGCCTTCGCCGCCATCGGCTCAATCGCGAAGACTGTCGCCGCCGCCACAAAGATTGTGATCGCCGCACAAACGGTCTTCACCGCTCAGCAAATCCGATCCGCTTCGGCGCAAACACCGAGCCGTCGCAAAGACCCGCGCGCAAAGTAAACTGAAAATCCAGCTGCGTTCGGACCGTCTCTGCAAGCGTCCCCACCGTGCGTGCGTGGCTTTGGGTCTCTGTCGCAGAGGCGATCAGCGCACTGAGGACACGCTGCCACGAAGTGTCGATTGCGGGACTTTGATAGCGAAACCGCAAGACCTCTGGGCTCTGGCTCCCTACGCTGGCCGTCCCGCCTCCCTTGCGCCGAGCATTGAGAAAAGTGAACAGCGTCAGACCGCTCAACGCACGAAACAACAGCCGAGCATCAAGCGATGTTCCTCCTCCGGGGTCACCCAAGATCTCCTGCGTCACGGCCTCACGAACCTCCTGCGGCAACACCGCGAGCGAGAGGCTCAGTGATCGCTTCGCGTTTGGTGCGTTCGCCGCGCGGCTGGAACACAAGTACTGCAGCAGGTGGGTGCGCTCACTCGCAAGCTCGTTGCTCTGGACCAACAGCGCAAAAATCTCATCAAGCTGATCACCGGACCGGCTGATCTTTCGCATTGAGGAGAGCAACAAGCTCTCCGCAGCGAGCGAACTCTTGAGGTCGTGGATCAATCCAGGCACCGTTGGTTTCGAGGCAAGCGCGGACCGCAACAGCAGTGCGCACTCCTCGTGGAGAAGAGGCAAATTCGTTGGGAGGTTCGCAGAAGAAATCAACTCTATGCCCTGCAAATAATCCGGCGAAATGTTGCGCGCCTCAACCGAGGACAAAATCGCGAAAGGCGCCAGATTGCCACCTTCTCGCTCAAGCCCAAGCACCAACTGACAGTCACAAACACCCGGTTCACCGGGCCGGATGGACCCTTGTTGTTCACCGCGATACGCAAGGCAAACGCCGACAGCGCTGAGGTCTGCAGTCCGAAGTCTCTCACGCAAGAAGCTCTCGATGTGAGGCAGCGTGTCGGGCGTTGAGGTCACGATTCGAGACTATACACTACCGTTCGCCCTTGCCGCGAATAGACAATTGACGCAACGTTGCGGAACACCCCATGACTGAACGAAGCACCGTTTCTCCGTCGTCCAAATTGACAGTAGATCATCTGGACGCACCCGTTACCGCCAGCAACGCTCTTGATCCGCTCGAAAAAGACCTCCCGCGTTCGACGAAGGTGATGATCGAGCGAGAAGGACTGTGCGTTCCGATGCGCGAGATCGCACTCTCTGACGGCAACGCCCCGATTCGTGTCTATGACACAACGGGACCGCAGGGACACGACGTCCGCAAGGGATTGCCAAAGCTACGCGCGCCATGGATCGCTGCCCGCAGTGCTCGCGGGGACACCAATTTTTCGCAGATGCACTACGCCCGTCGCGGCGAGATCACCGAAGAGATGCGCTTTGTCGCGATTCGCGAAAACGTTTCGCCTGAATTTGTACGCGACGAGATCGCGATCGGGCGAGCAATTATCCCCGCAAACATCCACCATACTGAGCTCGAACCGATGATCATCGGGAAGAACTTTTTAGTCAAGATCAACTCCAACATCGGCAACTCAGCGGTGTCGAGCTCAATCCGCGAAGAGGTCGAAAAGCTTCAGTGGTCCGTCCGCTGGGGTGCAGATACCGTGATGGATCTGTCGACGGGAAAGAATATTCACGAGACCCGTGAGTGGATCATGCGCAACTCAGCCGTTCCGATTGGGACTGTGCCGTTCTATCAGGCGCTTGAGAAGGTCAAAGGCAAGGCCGAGGACCTCAACATTGACCTGTTTATTGAGACGTTGATTGAGCAAGCCGAGCAGGGGGTTGACTACTTCACTATTCACGCCGGGGTCCTTCTTCGCTACGTGCCCCTAACGGCCAAGCGCACGACAGGGATTGTTTCGCGCGGTGGAAGCATCATGGCGCGCTGGTGTCTCGCACACCACAAAGAGAACTTTTTATACACCGAGTTTGAGCGTATCTGCGAGGTGATGAAGAAGTACGACGTGAGCTTCTCACTCGGTGACGGGCTTCGACCTGGATCGATCGCGGACGCAAACGACGAGGCACAGTTTGGTGAGCTCACAACGCTGGGCGAGCTCACTCAAGTCGCGTGGAAGCACGACGTTCAGGTGATGATCGAGGGCCCTGGACATGTCCCGATGCACAAGATCAAAGAGAACATTGATCTGCAAAGTAAGCTGTGTTTTGACGCACCCTTCTACACCCTGGGGCCGTTGGTGACAGACATCGCGCCGGGGTACGACCACATCACAAGCGCGATCGGAGCTGCGATGATTGGATGGTGGGGCACCGCGATGCTCTGCTACGTGACACCCAAAGAGCACCTTGGCTTGCCCAACCGCGAGGATGTAAAAGCTGGCGTGATCGCGTACAAGATTGCCGCGCACGCTGCGGACCTCGCGAAAGGCCATCCAGGCGCACAAGAACGGGACAACGCGCTATCGAAAGCGCGCTTTGAGTTTCGTTGGGAAGACCAGTTTAACCTCTCGCTCGACCCCGTGACCGCGCGTGCGTATCACGACGAGACGCTTCCGAGCGAAAACGCAAAGACCGCTCACTTTTGCTCCATGTGCGGACCGCATTTTTGCTCGATGAAAATTACGCAAGATGTCCGTGACTATGCCGCTAAGTTAGGCGTGCAAAGTGAGACGGCCGTTGAGCACGGGATGCAAGAGAAGGCCGCAGAATTTCGCGCGCAGGGAGCACAACTTTACCAAGAGCCCACACCAGAGCGCGGCGACGCAGAGTAGCGATGAGCGATTAGCCCCTTCGCTGGGACCGCTCTTCCATTAGCGAGAAGGAGGCGCCAACTGTCCGCCGGTGGGCACTCCAATCGGGGCCGGTCGCGTGCGCACTGCCGTTGGATTGGCGCTTGGCAACCGCGCAGTCTCCGGGACACCCCCCACCCCTGCACCTTGCGGTAGTTGCGGAACTCTCACCCGCGTCGACCCCACCCACTCATCCCAGCTCTCCGCGTAGCCGTCGTAGTGAACCAAATGCACGGACTCAGTCCGGTTCAGGATTCGCGCGGGATACCAGACACCGTGCCACTCGACTTCTACCGCAGTTCCTGCCGTGTATTGTCTCGAGGGAGCTAGCGCGCGCACCCGGTCTAGCGGCGCCCATTCGTCCCAGTTGCGGCCGTAGCCGATGTAGTGAATGCGCACGGTGCTGCCACGTTCGCCCTCGATCTGAGCGCGATACCAAGTCCCGCTCCACAGCACCTCGACGCGCTCGCCGATCCGAGACTGGGTCTCGCGCGGAGCGCTCGCTAACATCGTGTTGGGATCAAATCCGTTGCACACCGTCCAGGACGCGAGCTGCTCTTCGGCAAACGCCATCTGCGCGATACTAAAACGGCCCAGGTCCTGCACCGTCACGCGACCATTGTGATCCGTGTCCACAACTTGGCGACCCTCCAAACCCGCGATGAGACACTCCGTAAAGGACCAGGTGCTTGTGCTCACGACACTCGCAAGGGAGGACGCGATGACCGCGATGGGCTGGCCACTGGTGAGATCGGTGGCTTCTTTTACAAGCGTTCCGGAGTAGCAGCAGTCCGCGGCGACGATGGCTTTGCCTTGAAAAGGCCGCTGCGCCAGTCGCTGAACAACCGAACGCATCGACCAGCCCGTGCCTGGCAAGTCGCCGGGACGTATATCGTAAGGAAGAAAAAATCCCTCCCCGCTCTCGATCCGCCCGCCGTGACCGGCGTAGTAAACCATCAGCGTCTCGTCCGGCTGGGTGAGCGCCAACATTCTGCGAAATTGCAGCTCGATTGCATTCTTCGTCGCTTGCCTATCGCGCAAAAAAACGACGTTTGCCCCTGGTACGCCCTTGCTTCTGAGCAGCTCCACAAGCGCTCGATCCTTGCGTCCCTCTTGCGGAAACGACGCCAACGACCGATCTCTCCACTGCAACACGCCGACGATCAGCGCACGAACCTTTCGATAATCGAGCGCCCCGTTGGGGACCACAACCGGCCCAGCGGGCGTCCCGGGAGTGACCGGATGGGTCTGCGCGATCACCATTTTGCTGCAGACATTGACAGCAGCCAGCGCAGCAGCAACACCGGCACCGAGGGCATAGCGACGAGACAAAGGCTTTTCGATCATCACCGTGGGTGTGCTAGTTCGTTGCATTCGGTTCATTCTGTGCGCTGACGGTACAACACCCAAAGTCCGAGTTAAATTGGCTAAATGATCGACAGAATCTACGCTATTCAACAAAATCTATGAACACCGAGTATCTGAAAGTTGACCCCCAATTTGTCAGCGAAGAGCAGCTGTCCCACGCAGCAGACGTGCTTGCCGCGGGCGGCTTGGTCGCGTTTCCGACAGAGACGGTGTACGGCTTAGGGGCACTCGCGGACGACCAAAGCGCTGCGGAGAAAATCTTCGTTGCCAAAGGGCGCCCATCGCACAACCCGTTGATCACTCACCTGCCCAACGAGCAGTCCGTGCGAGCGCTTGTGGGTGACGGGTGGAGCGAGCGCGCGCAACGGCTCGCGGAGCACTTTTGGCCAGGTCCGTTGACGCTCGTGCTCCCAAAAGCGCCCAGCATTGCACCGCTGGTGTGTGCTGGCGGCACATCCATGGCAGTCCGGGTTCCGTCGCATCGGGTGGCGCAAATGTTGTTGAGGGCAGTCAACCGACCCATCGCAGCGCCGAGCGCGAATCGGTCCAACGAGCTGTCACCAACCACCGCTGCGCACGTGCTGCACGGGCTCGATGGACGGATTGACATGGTGATTGACGGAGGAGCCTGCGAAGTTGGGCTAGAGTCCACTGTGCTTGATCTCACTGTCGATCCACCAGTGATTTTGCGGCCAGGACAACTTACATCGC
>JANNCG010000153.1:0-11534 GCA_031386385.1 Myxococcales bacterium | reverse complement strand
CCCATCCACCAGCGCCAAAATCCTGCGCGCCCTCATTCGTCGCACCCGAAGCCGAATGCGATTGGGTGCTCTCCCTTGCTCAATCGGCACCCGAAGCCGCAACCGCGCGCCCACGCTCGCCCAACTGTCCCCATTCACCTCCTCGACGCTCAGTGGCAACGGAGGCAATACAAACGGAATCGACTGCGCTTCTCCCAAATCCACGACTGGCCCCGCAACATCAATGGCCCCTTGTCTCAGGGGCTCGAGCAGATCAATCGTCGTGGACAGTTGTGCACGCTCAAGGGACGAGCGCTGATCCGTTTGTCCCGTGGCGACGTTTGGCAAGCTCCCTCCGTTGCTTGCTGTCGTAGGGCTCGTGGGTTTGCAAGCACCGGTCGATACGGTCGCGCAAACCAGGGCGAACACCCACGCACACATCGTCCAAGAGCGCGTCACGGCTCTTGCGGAAGCACCAATCGCACGGCTCGACCAACGCGTACGTCAACCACGCGAAATCCCCGGATATTTCCACGCTGATAGGTCAGGTTATACTGTCCTGGTACCAGCGCTTCGTGCAGGGGAGCTTCGCCGATTTCTCGCGTCCCGATAAACACGCGACCCTGTCCTTCAACCACGACGAGCCCCTTGTCCGCAGCAAGAGTGCCTCCATCAAGCCAAGCAGTGGGCTGAAGGTCGGTGGTCAGCTCAGCGGCGGCTGGTGTAGCGGACTCAACTGCAGGCTCGGTGGCAACGTTGCTCACAACAGGCGCGTCGCTGGTCTGCTCAGAGGCAGAATCTTCGCTCACGGTTTCGTGGGTGCTGCTTTCACTATCAGTCACCAACGCGTGAACCGCGTTTGGCGTTGTGGGCGTCAATCCAGGGGTGCTCTGACCCATGATCAACCGTACAACCCAGAAGCTCCCGAAGCCTAATGCCACCACGATCACAATCAGCCACAACCATGCATACGAAGTGGGCTCTTGCGGTAGGTCTTCGGTGACGATACTCGCAGGTTTTTTTCTCGGTTCGTTGATTTCAACGGTGCCACCCACAGCGGCCTCATCCACAATAATCGAGTCCGTGGACGTCGACACACGGGATGGAACATGGGTCTCATCAACCTTCGCAAGGTCTTGCGTTCGCGCCCGACGTCGTGGCAGTCCGCGTGCATCAAGCTCGACCTGATCAAGCAAGAGCCCCGGCGAAGCCGCAACGGCCGCGTCAATCTCGTCATCGGAGAGTGCGGCATCATCTGACTCAAGGGCCTCTACAACCGGAGCGTCATCATCGTCTTCAACGGCGCGCGCTGGTGCCGTGGGCCTCTCACCTGAGACATCTTGACTCGCGAGAGGAACATCTAGGCTGAGCCGATCTTCTTTGTCACGCTCGATCACCGAGGCTTTGACCTCTTCAAGCAGTTCAGACGACACCGTCTCAACGGTGACTGCTGGTGCCGCAGGGTCGGACGGTGGTGGCGCAATGCTGCGTTTTGGCGTGGCCAATTCAAGGGCAATCTCAATTTGTGGCTCGTCGGCGCTGTCCCCGAGCTCTGCCAAGACCGCGTCCGCTAACGAGTCTCTTTCAAGCGCTTCGCCAAATCCTGGCTGCGCCGCTTCGTCCATGTTGGTCGGGCGCTTCCACGCTGGATTAGAGGGTCTCAGCGGTGCTGCATCGCGCTTGCTTGGGGGCGTGCTTGGGGTTGCTCCTGCGGCTGTACTTGGCGGAGAGCTCGGAGGGCCAGAAGCGCTTGATGGCGTTGCAGCCCGCGCAGCTTTCGCTTCAGTGGTCTGCGCAAGGGGGTGTGCTGTTGTCGTCGCCGAGGCACTCGCTGCTGAAACCACGGCCGGACTTGAAGTGTCTAGATCCGACAGCAGCAGGGACGCGGTGGGTGGCTGTTGTGGGAGCAAAATGGCAGGCATCGTGGTTGACACTCGGGTGATCGGTCCCGGTGTTCGCCACTCTTGCTGGCGTGCCTCTTTTCGAGGGGCAACGAGGTCTTCGCCGTTGGCTCCCTTCACGCCGCGAATCACACCGCGTCGGGCAAGCTCAACGAGCAAGGGATCAATCTCAGCGGGGGCTATGCCATCGCGCAACACAAGCTCACGTGGGCTTGTCCCCGCGACAATTTTTTGCACAATCGACCGCATTTTTTCAGGCAGAGTGTTTGCGTACGAGCTCGCCGCTTCGGTGTCCATCTCGAGGGAAGACACCTCCACCAACGACGCGCCTGACACTGCATCCTCAAGCGCCGAGATCGTCGATGCTGCGCTCTCTAAGAGCACGTCGATCTCGCCTTGAATGTTTGACCGGACCACGTGGGTCGCACGTTTGACAGAGAACCGCGCCGTCGATGCCCCGAGGACCTGCATCAACGCTGCCTCACCGCGCGTAAATCCACCATCCTGCGCCGTACGAATCACGCTCACCAAACGCCCACCCCGAATCTCAACCTCCGTCACGCTGAAAGAATCCGTGACTGAAATGGTGGCCCCACGAAGCGTGCGGGCGATGGTTTCTACCAGTGAAAAAGCGCCAATTCGCTCGACTCGACCGCGCAGCTCATCGGCCTCACCCAGCGTCTCAATCCGGCCTAACAGCTTCACGCGACCGCGCAACACGCTGCGAACACGCGCGAGGATCGCCTCGCCCTTGGACTCTTTGCGAAGGTATCCTTGGGCCTGGGCTCCGAGCTCACGCATCCGGGTGATGAGATCTTCGCGCCACGAAAGAAGCACCACTGGCGTGAAGCGCAGCGCGACGTCACGACGGATCGCGCGGCAGAGGGCAAACCCATCAAGACCTGGCATCAAGATATCGGAGATCACCACGTCGGGATGGCTCTTGCGGGCCTCATGAAGCGCGTTGGATCCATCGGTGCACTCGATCACTTGCATCCCGGCTTCTCGCAGAAGTCCTGCGAAAAACCACACAACATTGGGCTCGTCATCGACCACCAGGGCCTTGCGTCCGGGCAGCGGATCTTCGCCCTCGGGCTCAAGCGCCACGTCTTCGTCATCGCCGACTGAGAGAATATGTGCGCCGCCTAAGCCCAGCGGCGCCGCGGGGTGCTCGAATCGAATGCGGCCATGCGTGCGCTTGCCAACGACCTCACGGACACGCGCGATGGCCTCCCATGTCGCCGCGAGGACCTCTGAGCCTTGACCCAGCGACACACGTGCGCCGTTGGCAGAGGGACCCGCAGCGCCGATGAGTCCGCGACGAATCTCTTCTTGCAGTGCTTTGGTGAGCTCCTCAAGCGTGACATCTCCTAGCGCCGCCGCAGGAACCGACGGTCGCAGTACATTGTCCAACGCCCGCGCGATGCTCTTGTGGAGCTTGTCCGGGTTGATGGGTGTGTGCAAAACGTCAAAAGCTCCCTGAGTTTTGAGCTCGTTTTCGTCCAGCCGCTCACTGGGGGCGGTGATCACAATCACGGGCAAAAAATCTGTCAGCGGGTCACCACGAAGAGACTGCAACAGACCCAAGGCGTCCGCGGGCGCGGCGCTCTCAGCGATGATCAGGTCTGGAGCCAAATCACGCGCTGCGGTCACCGCCTCAGCGAGCGTCTTGACCACCGTGAGCTCGGCCTCTGAAGAGGACGCCCTGCGCACATCTCCCGTGAGGATTGAGCCGCCGACGATGAGAATCCCAACGGGGGCAGAGCCAAAGGACGCGGGTCGAATGCTCGCTGATTTTGTCGTGTTATTTGCGTCAATGGGGCTCGAAGCCAGCGCGCTTGGCCCCCGATCCCGTGGTCGCTCAAACAGCTCAGGTCGCTCGGGAATATCTTTTTGCGCAAGCGACGCGAGCGAAGCGATGGTCTCGCTGAGCTGGTCGAGATCGCGCTGGGACAGCTGCGTTGTGGTGCGAAGCGCGTCAAGAAGGGCGACCCCTTCGCGAAGACCTTCGGAGAGGTTTTCGAGAGCAAATGTGCGGGTGAGTGTGTACATCGCGTGGAGGCGCCGACGCAGCTCTTCGCGCATACGCACAGAGCGGCTATCGGCCACAATGGTGCCGAGCGTTGCTCTAAGTTCAGTCACCTTGCGCGGAAGCGAAAGGACAAACGTAGAGCGTTCGTCGAGTTCGTTTCGGTCGCTGCTCATCGCGGGCAAATACTACATCAACGTTCTAGCAAAGACCGCATTTGTCGCAACGTTTCGACAATTCGCCGTCAACTTAGGTCGATTTGTGAGCCTACGGATAGCCAAGCGAGGACTTGGCTTGTGACGCCGCGACGGCTTCAAATTCTTCAGCATTCTCAGCGCCGGTCTTCACGACTGGGATGGCCTCAGGCCACACTGCGAGTGGGGTCTCGACCCGAACGCCACCATAGCCCACGCTCGCTTGAGAGGGCATCGCCTCGGCGATCGCCTCGCGAAAATCACTCTCATGGCGACGCACCGCCCAAAGGACAAACGCTGCCTGCATCAGCGAAATGATGGGGTAGAATGTAAAGCCCAGGACGGAGGGATCTTTGCCGCCAAGCGCCGCGAAGACCGCGATCAAAATCGTTGGGATATTAATAATATTCGCGAAGAGCAACGCGCGCTTCGCCTGTGCCTCAGCGACCTCAAACTTGCTCTCAAACAATGTGTTAGCAGCGGACCACACGGTCGTCGCGGCGTACAAGCAAAGCCCGATCCCCGCGACAGAGCCCAACAAAGCGAGGATGCCTAACAGTGGGTTGCTCGAGCCTGCGCTCATGGTTGCAACCATCACCCCCACCATCCCCATCAGCACCCCCGGAATCGCCATTTGCCCTAAGTAATACCCACTATACGCAGCCAACTGCAGCAATTTGGGCGGACCCGCTGGGACCGTGGTCTGCGTCTCGGTCTGCACGGTGGTTGCGCGAAAAGCTCCACTCCCGGCCTGTGCTTGCGTCTTCTCGCGGTGTGCTCGCTGGGGCCAAAACATGTGCGAACGACCGATGTTGCGGGCGAACATGACCGTCGGCAGGATAATTGTGGCGAGCATCGCGAAGATTAAAAACATGAGTTCACTCACTGGCTAGTTGGAGCGGCCCCGCAGGTGCCACACAGACCGTTGGTTCCGATGATTCCGGTGCACATGTCGTCGGAGCACAAGACGCGCTCGGTTGGATCGGGAGCGTCTGTGGCCGCTGGGTCATCACTGTCGTCGTCATCACCGCTGGCGCTATCGTCGCTATCGTCGCTCTCGTCACTCTCGTCACGGGCAGAGCCTCGCTCATCGGCGCTGTTTTCTGCAGTTGAATCTCCGTCAACTGTCCCAATCGCGGGTTGATCAGCAGCGTCGGGAGCCTCAGCGCGCAACACGCGGGCGTACTGTGAGTATGTGCGGTCACAGGTGCCGCAGGTGCCTTTTTCGTTAAGAATTCCTGTGCACAAGTCATCAGGGCAACACACTCGGTCTTGCGGGTCTAAAATCGTCTCTTCCGTGCTCATTCAGCTAAAACGGATAATGCACAGCGGTTGATTGAGTTGGCAACCACCGAACTCGCGGTACAATGCCTTCAACGTGTTTAGGGCCCCGCGCTCAATGGTCAACGATCTTCAATCCAATACGCTTCGTGCATATGGACTGTTGCTCGCCCTCTCTGTGACGGGTTGCTCATTGCGACCGCCGATTGAGTACGAACAGCTTGATGTCGTCGCCACCGACGCGCGATTGGTGCGAACAGACGGGATCGTCCGCATCCCTGGGGCAGTGTACTGCAACGGAGTTTTGTGTGACGACGACGACCCCTGCACCGTGAGCCACTGCAACGAGCTCAACGTATGCACACACTTGAACGCGCCGACCATCTGCCGGTGCGCGCCTGGGTGTGTGCATCACGAGAGCGGGACCGAGATGCAGCCCTTCGACCCCATGGGCCGCACCGACGTTGAGCAGGGGATGATGGGTGAGTTGTTCACACGTGTGACGTTGGATGACGCGGATTTTTTGTGGGTTCCGAATACAAACGAGAGCACGTTGTCGAAGTGGGACGCACGAACGGGCGTTGAGCTTGCGCGCTATCGGGTGGGCCTGCCGAGTGGTGAGTGTGGTGGTCGATGTTGTCATGCCGAGGGTTGCAACATGCCGTCTCGAACAGTGGTCGATGGCCACGGTGACGCCTACGTCGCGAACCGCGGGTTTGCCATGCAAGGCACGGTCACCAAGATCGCCGGCAACCCGAGGGACTGCGTCGATCGCAACATGAACGGGATGATCGAGACCAGCACTGGCGCGATGAATGTTCTGCCCTTTGACCAAGACGAGTGCGTCTTGTGGACCGCGTCGGTGGGCCCCGTTAACGCGGTGCTTCGCTCGCTGGCGATTGACCGTGGTGATGAGAGTGCACGGGACGGATATCCCTGGGTTGGATCTTGCGCGCAGCTGCAGTCTGCCACGGGAAACGCTGGATTATTTCAGCTCAATCCACGCACGGGCGCGGTCATTCGAACCGTTGAATTTCCCCGTTGTGCGTACGGCGCGGTGGTCACTCCGGACGGGCGTTTGTGGGAGCATGTCTACGGGCAAGGCCTCGTCGCGGTGGATGTCGTGAGCGGAAACGTAGGCCCCTTGATCACTCCTCCCGCCTCTCGTCGCTGCTCGTTCACCTATGGCGTCACGGCAGACATGCGAGGCCGTCTTTGGCTCTCGGGCACCGGCTGCTCAGACGTGATGGGGTATGACCCAAGCATCGCAGAGTGGACGCGCTTGTCCACCAACACCATCGCGCCCGGCCCCGTGGGCCTTGGGATCACCGTCGATCCGAGCGGAAACGTCTGGGCCCCCATCATCAGCAACCCCGTCCGTTTAGTCTCGTTTGACAGCAACGCGTTTGTCCACAGTGGGAGTATTCCACCTGCAAATGCGCAGGTATATTCTCTTGCAGATGCGCAGCTTGGTCGCTTCACGCCCAGCGCTGTTGGCGTGGACCGCTCGGGGATTGTGTGGCTCGCGAGCTACGACGCAAATACTCCTGTGGTGCGCTTTGATCCGACCACTCGCATGGCGCAAAAATTCACCGGCGCAAATCGCGTGTATACGTACACGGACTTCACCGGCGGGATTCGTCGCTTGACTCTTGGATCGGGGACCTACACCGAAACCATTGATACGCAGTGCCAGTATCCCAGCTTGGCCGAGCTCAGCTGGCGCGCGACCACTCCGCGCAACACGCAGCTCACGTTTTTTGTTCGCACGGCTCCAACGCGCGAGGGGCTCGACACCGCACGAAGGGTGCAGATCGCGACAGCGCCCGGCAACGATGCTCCGGTGGACTTGACACAGCGTTTAGCTGCAGAAAACCTGTCCAATGTCGGCCGGTTTGTGCGGCTTAGCGTGCAGTTTTCGCCCACTGGATCTCCCCCAGCAACCCCGACGCTGTTCTCTGTGGACCTCGCGTGGCGATGTCTGATGGGGCCGGGATAGATGAGCGACTCGCCTGAGTTGGCTTATTACAACGACCCCGAGGTTCGGCGTCGCAGAGAGTATGCGCGGGGACTGGAGAACCTCCGCAACCCGATTGTCCGCGAGTGGCTCGAAAAGAGAAAGCGATCCCTCACACCTGTGGAGTTTGTCCGTGCGATGGCGACGTTTTGTGAGCGACCTCCCTGGGCAGATTTGAGTCGATCGCTCATTAGATTTACTGACGGTAGAGTCGACATCTACCATCAGAGTTATTGGTGGTCTGGTTATAGGGAGCACACACGGGATGGGTCTCACTTGCTTACCGACGCTGAGTTTAATCGATTGCTCTCGCCGTGGATTGGGCCGCCGCCACCGCTGAGCAATGAAGAAATTGGATGGATCCTCCGCAACCAATTGCGCGGTCTACCTCCAGCGACAATCGTGCGAGAGATGGCCAAACTGACGGAGCTTCCGTTGAGTAGGTTTCATATTCGATCGGGACTGCTCTGGATCAATCCCTCGATAGACCGCAGCGTTCAGGTACAAGCTGAAAAGTGGAACGCTGTGCGACCTCGCTGGGGGGCGAGGGGATCGCTCTCTGACGAGCAATTCAACGAGTTGCTAAGTCCGTGGATTTTTCCACCGCCCCAGCGTCCTCTGGCCGTGTACCGCTGAGGGGTCGAAGTGTTGCCCGTTGGGGCGCTCCGTCACACGTCTGACGGTCAGGATTTAGCCGAATTTGGCTGCCAAATCGTATGGCTTGAGTTCGCAGAGATGATTGCGGGGCTTCGCGAGACACGGAGGGATATTTCAGTTATACTGACAAAAGATGATTCAGTTGTAACAACTTTAGTATTATAGGGAGATGCCACGTGGACAAAATGGGATTGGCGATGGTTCGAGGTTGGGCGGTCGAAGTGGGCGTGTTCTCGCTCGTTTGCTTGTTGGTTGCTTGTTCGAACTCAGGGATATGTCGTGATTGGACTGCGCCGCGGACCGGTCGCTGTGCTTTTCTTGGCGACGCAAGAGCGCCAAGCTTCTCTCACTCTTTGCCCTCTGCAGCGCCGGTTGACGATGAGTGGCCGCCGGTGAGTGTTGACGGGCCTCCGAGGGACGAGACCGACAAGCTCGACTTGCTCTTCATGATCGATAACTCTGGCTCAATGCGCGATAAACAACAGCAAATTATCTCGCAGATCACGCCTCCGGTTGAACAACTGTTAAACCCGCCGTGTATCTCGACAGCTAACACTTCACCACATCCATGCAGCGACCCGCTCAGCCCTGGCGAGCGTCGAATCTTTCGACCGCTACGCGATCTTCGCGTTGCTGTGATCAGCTCAGACCTGGGCACACCCGGCTCTACCGTCCCTGGTTGTGATGACTCTGACTTCGGAGATAACGGTAGGCTCAACCCCATTCGCAACGGGCCGGCGTTGGCGTCGCATCGTCCGTGGGCGCCGCTACGGCCAAACGCTGAGCAGGCTCCGAGAGAGTATCGACCCGAGTCTTGTGGGACGGATGAGAATAGGTTTCCTCCGTTTATTTCGTTCTGCTCAAACACTGCGGATCCAAGCTGTTTGTCTCCGTTAGCCAACGGCAGCACACGCGAGTTGCCACAGTTTGTGGACTGGTTTCGGTGCAACGCCGGGCTGTTTATCAATGGCTGTGGTCTTGAAGCGCCGCTTGAGTCGGTGTGGCGTGCTTTAATCGAGAACGACGCCCGTGATGTCCCGGACAATTTGGCGCCAAACGCTGGTTTTTTACGCACGAATGCCGTCTTGGCGATTGTTGTTTTGACCGATGAAGAAGATGGCTCGGTACGCAACTGCCGTCACGATCTGGGATTTTCGAACAGTCGTGATGAGCGCTGCGTTGATGCCACGGACATCTACAACACAGCGTCTGCCAACTGGGCGCACCCAACCAACCCCGATCTGCGGTTTTACCTCTACGGTCCAGGCTCATCACTGGACCCCACGTGGAACCTCGATCGCTACTACAACACTCGCTTCACCACCGCCACAACCGGTGAGAGCAAACACTGGGAGCGCGATCTGTTATCGCTCAAACCCGATAGGCCCGAGTGGATTATCTTTGCCGCGATTGTGGGCGTTCCGTTGCATCTGCCGACACGACAAACGTTGGACCTAGGCCGCCCAACGTTGCACAACTGGGACGAGATTCTCGGAGTGCCGCACGCCAACGGCGTGAATGATTTTTACTACCGAGATTCATCCCGCGCGGTCGCTGGCGTTCAAGACGTCGCAGGTCCGTTCTCTATGCGCCACGCCAATCAGGACCCCAACTGCACTCACATGGTGCCGGCTTGTCGAGACGAGGGCACAAGGTACGATGCGGCTCGTTCATGCTCAAACGCGCAGTACATGGCTTTTCCGTCGCGCCGTGTGGCCGAGATCGTGCGCCGCTTCGACGAATATCCATCGTGCCATGGAAGTCCGTGTCGCAATGGGCTGCTCTCGAGCATTTGTGAAGCGGACTATGGGCACGCGCTCAGCGCGGTGGCAACGAGAATTCAGCAGCGTTTTCGCCTCACAAATTAGAGGTCCGAGCTCCACTCAAAGGCTACAGCGGGACTTCAATCCGTCCGGCGATCTCGCGGATTAACCGCTCGCTCTCTTCTCGCTGACCGCTGCCCTGCATGGGGCCATGCATCACTCATCGCCATGACGTTTGAGCAGCTTTGACGGCAGTGTTTGGCGATTCGGTTCTGGCAATTGAAGCTCGTGCTCGACTGGAATTTTTTCGCGCTCTAGGAGCAGCTCTGTTGGTGTTGGCAGCCGTGGTCCAGACGCGAGCTTCGGAGGTGTTTTTTTACTCGCTTGTTCTGTTGCGTCCGAAGTCGCAGCGTTTGTTGTGTCACTGATTGATCTCCGAGTCTTGGGACCGTCATACGGTCGCGACAGCCCCAAGGCACGAGCGATGGTGCTCGCCAAGTTCAGTGCGAGGTCACGGTCGCTAAACAAGTTGGCAGTATCCTGGTCGGATATTTCAGCGTTGAGATGGGCGAGTGATTGCTGGTCTCGGCCGATACGAACGTCAAACAGCTGTGCTCCCGCGATAATAGCCACTGCTTGTGCTGGAGTGAGGGCTATGGCGGGGATGCCCAATGATCTCTCGCAGTGTTGCACCAGCCGAAACACGACATCAGAGAGCCTATGTGGTGCATCGCTGGCATGCAGACTGTCGCGGTACGCATGTCGCTCCATGGAATCGTTCGCACCCAACGGCCCTGTCATGGCTGCAAAAAAACCTCGATCAACCTCTGTGGCATTGCCGTCGAGCTCGCTTTTTGCAACGATGAGACGAACATCAAACGCAGCGCTGGTGCGCTTGATTTGCTCTCCCGTTTTGTTCCAAATTTCAGCCTCGTCCCACGAAATCTTGATGGCTTCGACGGCACTCAATCGAAGCAAGGTTGCGGTCAGTTGCGCGACGGACGCCAAGCCGAGGCGGTTTTTCGAGAGAAATTTCAGACGAGAATCAGACACAATCCAGTCCACGAGCAAGGGGAGCATCGACGCGTCTGGGACGAAGCCCCAACTTGTTGATGGCTTCACTACGCAATTTGTTCGTCGACTCCCGGTCCCGTCTAAATTGCCTGAAGTGGTTCGTCGCACCACCGCCATAGTGCCCCGGAGGTTGTTCGCAAACGTCCACTGAGTCGGCCATTCGCGCGCAGTCCAAATGCGGTGCAAATTGTAGAGCATTCCCAGCGAAAATATCCCAAGCAATGTTCCCGCAATGCCATGCAGTGCACCCGCGAAGGTCCAGGTCCAGTGATACTGGTGAAAGATGGCCCAGACCCCAAATAAGAAAACCAGCGTCAGTTTTCTGTGGAGCTTGACCTCCTCGCGCTGCTTGGCAAATTTTTGAGACGGCCACTCGAGCCAATGTTCGTCATCAGGCGCGTCGTCACATGCTTCGCACCGCTTGCTGAGCAGCTTCCGATCGACTCCGCAGGACGGGCAGATCCCGAGGTCTGGTTGCTGATTCAGCTTCATAGTGCCTCAAAGCGCTATCGGGTTGATGCAAGAACGTAGGAGAGAAAATCGCACGAATTACTGAAAATTTGTTGACCGTTTTTAGAGCGGGACTTCAATCCGGCCGGCGATCTCGCGGATTAACCGCTCGCTCTCTTCTCGCTGACC
>JANNCG010000118.1:0-9304 GCA_031386385.1 Myxococcales bacterium | reverse complement strand
CCTGTTTCGGCTCTCCATGGACGAGGAATTCTGCAGATTGAAGAAGAGCTCATTCGACTTCTGCCGGAGCCAAAGCTTGAAGACACAATTCTTGAGGACAGCGTTCCGCGGATCGCGATTGTCGGGCGGCCAAACGCGGGCAAGAGCTCGCTCATCAACAGGCTTGTGCAACAAGACCGCTTGCTGGTCGACTCACGACCCGGCACAACGACCGATCCAATTGACACGCTCGTTGAAAAAAATGGTCGCAAATACGTCTTCGTCGACACCGCAGGGATCCGTCGCAAGCGATCCGTTAACGCGTCGGTCGAGCTCACCAGCGTGATGCAGGCGATTCGCACCATTGAGCGCGCTGACATCGTTGTGTTGCTATTTGACACAACAGAGGCGGTGCTTAGCGACCAAGACCTTCGAATCATTGGGCTGGCCGAAGAGCGCGGCAGAGCGATTTTGATTGGGTTGAACAAGGTCGATTTGCTCAACGTCCAGTCAGAGAAAAAAGCGATGCAGTCGGCGCGTGAGCGCACGATGTTTGCGCCGTGGATTCCGCTCATTCGGCTGTCGGGCAAAGAGGGGCGCGGGACGACCGCGTTGCTGCAACAGATCGATCAGATCTACGAGAGTTTTTGCAAGCGAGTCGGCACCTCCGAGGTCAATCGCTTCTTCGAAGAGATCCTTGAAAAACATCCCCCACCCGTGCAGAGCGGCCGCTCAGTGCGACTCTATTATGTGACGCAAGTTGCAACTCGGCCTCCGCGATTTGCCGCGATCACTAACTTTCCGGACAACATCGCGGTGAGTTATGATCGATACCTAAAAAACCAACTCCGCGAGCGGTTTGGATTTGAAGGAGTTCCAGTTCGAGTCAGCTATCGTGCGAAGCGAAAGAAAGACTACGCAGCTGGGGGCGGATACAGCGAGCCTGATCGAGGCTAGCCACGTCGTTTGGTGAGGTTAAAGGGGTACCGCAGACGCGTTACGACTTTGCACTCTGCCCGACCACTCGTCAGCGAGCCGCGTTTGGGCCAAAGGGCAAAAACCCGACATGATCCGAGGGCGCACGTGCCGAAGGTGTACTATCATCCACCTCGCGAAATATCATGCAAGACGACCGCTCAGTGGACCCCTCGCTCAAACTTCTCCTTGATGCCCTCGACCGCAGCCCAGACAACGCGCCGCTGAGAGTACACGTCGCGACAATGCTCGCAAACGCCGGTCGGCACGCGGACGCGGTGAAGCACTTTCTTCAGTGCGAGACGGATCGAACCGTCGGAGACGAGGCACTCTTGGGGATCTCCAAGGCCGCCCTCGCGCTCGGGGACACAGAGCAAGCGCTGGCCGCAGCAGAGAAGTTGCTTGCGAACGGACAGCAAAATGCCAGGGGATTTATCGCTCGGTCGCGCGCCCGACACGCGCGTAATTTGCACAAAGAAGCCCTCGCGGATTACGACAAGGCGACAGAGCTTGATCCCGCGCTCGCCGACAATGTGTTGCGTGATGCGCTCGTGCGCGACGCGACGGACCCTCGTGCCCGATTTCGTGTCGTGAACGGCGGGCCAGACTCGGTCGCAGCGGTGGGTACGGACAACGCTGACAATGCGCCCGAGCGCGTCACGTTTGTCGATGTTGGTGGACTTGACGACGTCAAAGAGAAGATCCGCATGAGGATCGTTTATCCGTTTTCGAATCCCGAGATGTTTAAGGCGTTCGGCAAAAAGAGCGGCGGGGGAATGCTCTTTTACGGTCCGCCCGGCTGCGGAAAGACCTTCTTAGCCAAGGCCACCGCAGGAGAATGTCGCGCGCACTTTATGAACGTCGGCCTGCACGAAGTGCTCGACATGTGGATCGGCAACTCCGAAAAACAACTGCACCAGCTGTTCGAAGACGCACGACGTCGCGCTCCGAGCGTCTTGTTTTTTGACGAGGTCGACGCGCTTGGAATGCAACGCGCCAAGCTTCACTCGGGATCCATGCGCGGCGTGATCACGCAGTTTCTCGCAGAGCTCGACGGCTTTGCGAGCCGCAACGATCGCGTCCTCGTCATCGGGGCAACAAACACACCGTGGGACCTGGATCCTGCCTTTCGACGCCCTGGCCGCTTTGAGCAGGTGCTCTTTGTACCTCCGCCCGACCGCGTAGCGCGTGCCCAGATTTTGCGCCTCAAAGCCTCAAGCAAACCGACACTTAACCTCGATTTCGACGTCTTGGCTCAGCAGTGCGAAGGCTGGAGCGGTGCAGACCTTGAGTACCTCATTGATTCAGGCGCGGAGTTTGCGCTCACGCAGTCCATCGCTCGGGGAGCGGTTGAGCCGATCACCATGGCTCACATCGAGAAGGCTCGCGCAAAGATCCGCCCCACGACGCGCGAATGGTTCTCTACCGCACGCAACTACGCCCAGTACGCGAATGAAGCCGGCCAGTATGACGACATCGCCGACTACATGAAGCGACATAATCTTTAAAATATACTCCAACGGCTCGACACCGCTCCCAAACCCACGCTCATGTCTGCTGAAGCCGCTCTCGAACTCGCTCGCCAACATCGCGCCCGCGCAAACGCCGCGATAGATATTGGCCGGTTTGCGCTGGCCGAGGAGTCGGCGAAAAAAGCGATCGCTGCGGTCCCCTCTGACGCCGAAGCGCGATTGATTTTGGGCCGAGCGCTGCTGTCGCAAGAGCGCCACAGCGACGCGGTGAAGGCGGTGGACGAGGCTGTACGGCTCAACCCCAACGACGCTTACTCTCACTATCTACTGGGATTTATCCTGCAGGCAAACGCTCGCTCGCTCGACGCGCTCGCCCCTTTGCGCGAATCGGTGAGGCTGAACAGCTCGGCCAGACGCTACAAGATGCGCTTGGCGATTGCGCTTTTTGACTGCAAACAACTCCAAGAGTCTCGGGACGTTCTCAATCAGGTCGCGAGCTTGGCCTCCGAGGATGCGCTCTTCGTGGATGAGTGCTCACGGCTTTACTCAGTCTTAACGATGCACGACGAAGCGGTCCTCTACGCCCAGCGCGCAGTGGCGCTTACGCCCAATGAGCCGCTCGCGCTCTGGCGATTGAGTTGGGTTTTGGCCAACGCAAAGCGAGATCGTGAGGCCCTACGGTGGGCGTATCGGGTGCTTCAACTCGCACCCAATTACTCAGCGGCTTGGGAAGAACTCGGATTTTGCTATCGCCGAATTGGCGACGTCGACAAAACGCTGATCTGCTACTACGAAGCCTTGCGCTTACGCCCCAAGCTCGTGTCAGCCGCGATTAGTCTGATTCTGATCCACCGAAAAGAAGTGCGAAACATGTGCGCACTTCAAATCGCGGAGCAGGCAAGCACGGCTCTGCCCGACGACGTTGAGCTCCGCCGACACTTGACCGAACTGCGAGCGCTCCCGAAGGCGTCTGACTACTCTATTTGGGCCGAGAGGATGTTTCTGGCAATGGGGCTCGTGGCATCATGCTTGTTCGCATTCGTCGCAATTCATCCAGTATTCGCGTTCTTTTTTCTCTCTCTGGCGGTCGGTTTTGGGCTCTGGTTGCGGACAAAGGTGAAGGCGGTCAATCGTGATGATCCCGAGCTGTTTCCGCCTTCACGGACGTTGCTCGACGCGGATCGTCGGTGGGCGCTGAGTGATGAATCACCATGACCGCGGAGGATAGCGATCGTGTGCAGGATGCCATGCGGCGCGCTGCGGTTTTGGCGGAGGCCGGTCGTCTCGATGATCTTCGCTCAGGGCTTAGCGAGCTTCTCGCGATGGCACCGGAGCACCTAGGCGCGCTGCAACTTGCCGCCTGGTGCGCGCTTGAGCAAGGGGTGTCTGCCGAAGCACATAGTATAGCTGAAAAATTATCTTTGCTTGACCCCGATGGGCTTGTCTCCCAGCGGCTTCGCGTGCGCACACTGATGGCGTGTAGAGGTGAAGCCATACGCCTCGCGCGGCGCGTGAGCGAGCATCCGAACGCCACCATTGAAGATCGTATTCGCTACGCGCGCGTGTGTGCAGCCGTTCGTCCAGCGCGAAACACCAGTGACGCGCTCAAGAAGCTTCTAAACCAAGCTGAAGCCACCGCTCCGCTGCCACAGCAAGCGGCGTATGATCTGCTGCGAGCAGCGCTTTTGCAGAGCGTTGCGCCGCACATCCGTCGCGCGCTAGCGCTGTTTATGAGGCAAATCCCTAATCATCCCCGCAGCCTCGCCTGGGCAAGTCATGCACACCTACGGCTGCGGCAAAATGAGCAAGCATTGGGGTTCGCCCGGCAAGCGATCGCGGCGGGACCCAACGAATCCATCGCGTGGCAAGTGCTTGCGCAGGCTCGCGAAGCTAGCGGTGACCCTGCGGGTGCGGCGAAAGCGTGGCTTGAGTATCGACGGTTGCGGGATTTGCGACGAGCACCGTCCGATCAGTCGACCGGCTCAAATGGCTCGGGACAAAACAGCACGATCGACTCTTCGTTGATAACCTCAATGCTATAACCCAATAACCACGCCTCAACGAGAGGCGTGAAGGGGTTGGGTCGTGTTTCTCGTGCGGACAAAACCCAGTTCCAATGGTTGTGCATATCGGTTGCGCAAGCAGAAATCCACTCAGCGTGAAGGGTCGCGTAGCCAGCGGTGCGCCAGCGCATTCGGACCACTTGATTGGTTGCGTCAAGCAGCGTCCCGTCGGGGCCTCTTTTGTAACCTGCCGGAAGCTCGTAGTCTGTGCGGCGCTCAAGGATCGCGTTCCAAGGTTTGAGAACCTCCCATACCGGAATCTTTGAGCTCTTCTTCAGTGCGCGACCAGGTCGCTGGTCTGCTAAGGGTCTCGCTTTTGATGCAGCCATCACTCGCCACACGATGGGCGGAACCGCGACATCGCTGCCCAGTAGTCGCTGAAAACACTCCACCGCGAGCAACTCTACCGACGCGATGGCCTCTGGGTTTGACGCCATCGCGATGGCCGCTCGCGTGTTGGGGGGCAAGTTTTTTTGCTCGCAATCAAATGCGTGACCAACGTACGGGGCACGCGCGTCGCACTCCTCACACAACATCCCGTCGACATGAATCTGCCGCGCCCCCGCGTACGTCCACTCAATCGGAATCACCTCGCGTGCCGCCAACGCCTCCCACGCTTCGCTCGGCGAGACATACCCCGTGAGGGCCTCTTTTGCCGCGAGTCGTTGCGGCCGGTCGGGACTCAAAAACGACTCCGCTGCGTGGCGCAACGTTCGGCCCAAGATCCGGTCCGTTCGTCGAGGATCGTCCGGGTCTCCGGACAGCCGACCTTCTTCTTCGAGCCGATCCGCTGCCGGAACGGGCCTCTTTTTTCGGGGAGTTTTAGGCGTCGCCATCGGCGTTGTTCGATCAAGATTAGCGCACTAACGGCGCCATGAGTACGAGCGTTTTTTCACGCATCTCAACGACGCAGTAGCCCAACATCCACACCTCACAGAGCGGCGTAAAAGGGTTCGGTCGTTTGCGTTCTGACAGCGCCCAGCTCCAGTGCGCCGAGGCGTCGAGCTCAAACCGCTCCGTCCATTGAGGGCTCTCAACTCTCCAATCGATCAGGTCTGATGGGCGTGGTGCTCCGCTTCGAGCCATCGACTGAGCAACGATGCTGCTTGCGGCATCCGAGGTGATGCTTCTGCGAGTTGGCATCAACTCACCGCGAGAGTATAGGTACTCCGGTGGACTCACGATTGGGTCAACCACCTGCCAGATGATCGTTGGTTCGTCGCTCCAGCGCCAAGGATACAGGCGCACCCACGCCTCCCGCGCAAGCGATTCTGCCGCTAAAATTCCAGCAAAATCTGACGCGATGGCAGCGATTGAGCGCACCGTTTGCGGCCGTAGCAATTGCGGACAGGTCGATTCATGTCCGATAAACCACGGTGCCTTCTGTGAGCACTCGGCGCAGCGCCCTTCAATCACTTGCCGCTGAGAAGTTAGCCAGCGATCCGTCATAAAACCACGCGCGATGAGACTCTCGTATGCCTCCAGCGGATCATCTGTCGCTTGAGCCAACTCGCGCAGCTCCTCGATCGCGCGACGGCTCGGTGCAAACAACCGAGCTGCCGCTTCTTCAAGTGGATACCCAAGAAACCGATCCAGCCTTCGTGGGTCGTGCTGATCCGTAGACTTTGACGCGTCTAGGGCTCTGCGCGCAGAGCCTGACTCACGGACGAGTGACGGCTGTGGCCGCGGCGGTTTGCGCTCGCTCATCTCCTCGCCATTCTTGTCCGGCGGATGCGTCCTCTCGCCGACCTTTGCGCCCGATGTCCGTAAGCCAACCGCCATTTATCAACTCGACCACAGTCGATACGGTACAGACCGCGTCGAAACCGTCAGGACGCACTGAGAGTTGATAGAGCAGTTCTTTCACGATGCCTAAAACGCACAAAGCTCTTGTGTGCGCGTCCCCTGGACGCACCATGCCCACACGCACGCCTTCGTCCAACGCTCGGACAATCATGTGGGTCACACCGTCATAAAAGACGAGCAATTTTGCATCGAATTCTGGATCCAGCCCAACCGCTTCGTTAAACAAGATCCTCGCAAGAGCTGGATCCTCGGTGAACACGCGCACCACCCGGCCGACGTTATCTGTCAGCTGCTCGAGTGGCGATAGATCCACGCGAGCCAAGTCGATCGCGTAGATCGCTTTGTTCACCGCCTGCACGCATCCATCGACGAGCTCGCCAAACACAGTTCGCTTGTCGCCGAAGTACAAATAGAAAGTGCCGCGCGCAACCTTGGCCTTCGCGACGATATGATCGATTTTTGCCAGGTGATAGCCCTTCGCCGCGAATACCTGCTTTGCCGCAAGAAGGATCAGTGATCGACGTTGCTCTCGGTCCATTGGCTTAAACGGGTGGGCTACACAGCGACGTTGTGCGCGCGCTTATGCAAGTGCGTAACACCTAACTTGTTGTCATAGCAATCCCGATGGTCCCAAATGCGCGCTGGTCTGCGTCCGTCACGACGCCGCCGCTTATGGCGACGCGCTCGAGAGTCGATTCACACAATCCCAGCAATAATGCGCCGATTTGCGACCGCTCAAATCGCAGGGTCATACCCGCGGCCTCCGCTGAATCCGCGACCGCTTCGCCGATAAAACGCTCTAGCTCAACAAGCTGCGGCAGAAGCAAGATCCTCGTCGATGGGTCGCGCGCGCTGCGGCGGAGGACCTCGGGCCACGCTTTGACTGCAGGATCGTCTCTAAACCGCGCGAGCAATAGGCTGCCCAACGCCGCGCGGATTCGGCTTGGCCCGACACCGGGCGCACTTGCAAAGGCCGTGCGGGCGTCCGCGTTGAGTGCCGCGATGGTGTGCGCGAGTACCGGCGCTACGAGACTCTCGCGATGCGGAAAGTGAAAGCTCGTTGCACCCCTTGATGCCCCGCTCGTTCGGGCCACCGCGTCGATCGTTAGCCCCTCAAATCCAACCCTCGCCACGACCGTCACGGTGGCCTGTTCAATCAACGCGCGAGTGGTCGCTTTGCGTTCGGCTTGCGTGCGTCGTTCGAACTTTTCACTCATTCTGTGCTGGGTTTTGCGCCATCTTCGGTGCCGTTGCGCTTGACGATTTTGTTGCTAAATCCGGGCTCTTCATAGAGAAAGGCAAACTCTTTTTCGTCGAAGACTTTGAGCCAGTCATCCCAGGAGATTGTCTCCCACGATCGCTCGTCCGAACCGATTTTTAGCTTCAACGCGTCCGTGGTCGAGCGCACTCGCGCTGGAGTCGCGCTGTGTGCCTGCGCCCACTGCTTAATCAACTCGTGCTTGAGGGTGCGATGCCAGATTTGTTTGCTTGCCATGACAATGCCTCTTTGTACACCGAGTGGGGCCGCACAATCACCGCGAAAAACGAACCTACCGCCCCGCGTCCACGCTGGGCTGTACAACGGCAGCGGTGCCAGCGCTTTGCCGAGGCATGCACAAAACGCCCGCGGAGTCGTAAAGCTCTCGCGCTCCATAAAACAGCGCCGTCCAGCGGAGTCCGGTCCCGGCGATCGCGTTAAGGGCAGTTGCGTGCTGTGTGGCCATCTCAATCCCTCCAGCTCCTGCCTGCGCATCGACCGCGATTGTCCACACTTCGCCGACCGCAAGAGCGCGAACGACCCGCAAATGCTCAGCTCGAAATGGAGGTGGCAGCTCAGTGCTCAAGCGACGCGCGGTAGCGAGCGCATCGGTGTACGTTGTCCGCAACGTGGCGAGGGCGACGTACTCCTGGCAAACGCCCGAGTTGTCTGCGAGTGGAAGTCCTTCATACCCCGCTCGCAGCGGCGTCACTCGCTGTCGGGCGCTAAACGTCCGAGTCGCTCCAAGCGTCACGACCACGCCGATGATCGTGCCAAGGACAAAACCGACCCCGCGATTGATCCACTGGTTCGTCTGTGTCGTCTCGTTTTGAATGCTGCTCACGCCTCAAAATCTTAACACACCCCTTCGCCTCGGAGAGGACTCTTAGATCCAGCGACCAATCTGAAAGACCAGCACCGCCGCCGTGAAAGCGAGAGTGTATGTGTACGCGAGCAATATTGCTGCCCATTTCCACGATCGTGTCTCGCGCTTCACCGCCGCTACGGTGCTCATGCACTGACACGCCAGGACAAAAAACACGAGCAATGCGGCCGCGTTGGCGGGTCCATACGCTCTTGCCCCCGTCGGCGTGCGCGCTTCACGAAGCCGGCTTCGCAGCGACGAGGTGTCATCGCCAACGTTTTCAAGTCCCATAATCACACCCATCGTCCCGACCATCAGCTCGCGCGCTCCGAATGAGCCGATCAGTCCAACGTTGATTCTCCAGTCAAATCCCGCATATTTCGAGACAGGCTCGAGGGCTCGACCGAGTTGCGCACCCACACTCTGACGGACCTGCTCTGTCCGCGAGGCGTGCACCCCAGCGGTGCTCGAGGGGGTGATCCAGGGCGCTTGAATGTTGAGGACCAGCCAGAGAATGGCGCTCGCCAAAACGATTGTCTTGCCCACATCACCCACAAACTGACGCCCTCCGCGAAGCGCCGCCGCCAGAAGCACTTTTCGTTGCGGTGTCCGATACAGGGGCAGCTCTATCACTAACGGCAGCGACCGGCCCTTGATCGTAGTCCGTCGAAGGACTGCGGCGCTGAGGCAAGCTGATAGGATTCCGGCCATGTACAACCCAACAAATATGGCTGCCTGCTTCAGCGGTCCAAGCGACGAAAAGAAAGTCGAAATGAGCAACGAATAGGTCGGAATTCTCGCACTGCACGTCATCAACGGCAGCACCATAATCGTGAGTAAACGCTCCTTAGGATCACGCAAAATCCTCGTCGCCGGAATCGCCGCC
>JANNCG010000682.1:0-6142 GCA_031386385.1 Myxococcales bacterium | reverse complement strand
GTCTGACTGCCCCGTGTTTCCGGTGCGGGCGGCGACGGACGAGAACAAACAAATCGCACGCAAGGGATCCTGTGCGGTCACCTCAAGCAGCGTCTTGAGCGCGAGCACTTTCGTGTCAAACACCCGATCAAACTGCTCTTGCGTCTTGGCCTCAATCAGCTTGTCTGCGAGCACTCCTGCGCCGTGAACAATCGCGTGCACAGAGCCCCACTCGGCGCGAATACTCTCAAATGACTGTCTCAACGCTGCGGTATTCTGCACATCCGTTGCGAGATACAAGACCTCTGCGCCCGTTGCTTGAAGTGATTTAATGGTCGCAGATACCTCACGGTTCGCGACCACTCGAGCGACTGCACCGCCTACTTGCGCCGGTGTAATCTTCTCGCCCTTCGCTTGTGCGTTGAGCATGCACGCGCGCTTGAGCGCTGGCTCTTCGCGACCGGCCTTCACCGCCCACTCGGGCTCTGTCTCAAGAGGGGTCCGGCCAAGAAGCGCGATACGGATCCCGCGAACATTCTGCGCGAGCGCAAGCAAACATCGAGCGGTAACACCACGAGCGCCGCCCGTTGCGACCACCACTGAGCCCGCTTCAAGAACCGAAGGCCCGGACACCAGAGCCTCCCGCTTGCACTGCGGAACAACACGCGTTTCATCAGGCAAAATCCCCACTTCACGTGCCCCTGCGCCCGTGAGCAACTCGGCCTCAATCAGCGCCGCGAGCTGCTCAACAGAGTGTCGCCCTCGCGCGATGTCGATGTTTTGGACCACCGACTTTGGCCACTCTTGCGCGCAGGTACGACCCAGCGCCGAGACGCCGCCAAGCCAAGCTCGAACACCATCGCGACCCGAGCGACCAAATTCTCCACCGGTGTCCTGAAGCAAAACGAGCGTCCCGCCACGCGAGGTCATCGACGCAGCGATCGTCTTCGCTTTAGTGAACACCGCGCGATTCACCTTGATCGCATCGTCGACGGACTCGACCTCGCCAAGACCATCCAAGATCACCACGAAGTCGTCGTCTGCGCCGACCTCATCGCTCACCACAATGTTTGCGTGATGGGCTTTAAGCCGCGCAGCGAGCGCGTGACCCAATGCATTGTCTCCGCTGATTCGCAGGCGCATTGCGCTGTGCAAACCACGGATCGCGAGACCCGGCGCGGATACCACACTTAACTCAACACGAAATCGGCCGACTGGATTAACGATCCGGAGTGCGTCTGCGGTTAACTCCGGATCGACCTTAGGGGGGTCGTGGCCCTCTTTCTGGCCCTCTAAACGAGTCGCTGCGGAGCTTGTCACGGCAGCGTCGCTCGACCCCGGTGTCTTGCCGCGCATGTACTCGACGATTTGTCCCAGCGTGCGAAGTGACGCGAGCTCGCTTGGCTTGACCTCAGGCAGGTTTGCAACACGGGATCGCATAGCTGAGAGGATCTCGACACGCTTGATTGAATCGATGCCGAGGTCTGCCTCGAGTTCCATCGAAGTACCGAGCATTTCTGCAGGGTATCCGGTCTTCTCAGCGACCACTTCAAGCAACACTTTTTCAAGCTCTGCAGCGCTCGGAACCGCAGCTGATAGTGCCGTGCTAGCCGCCGTTGGAGCCGCCGTTGCAACCACTGTCGCAGCCGCCACACTTGGAGGTGCCACGCTCGGAGCGGCTCCGTTTTTATCACGCATGTACTCGACGATCTGTCCAAGTGTACGCAGTGAGGCGAGCTCGCTCGGCTTCACCTCAGGGAGGTTCGCAACACGCGCACGCATGGCCGAGAGGATCTCAACACGCTTGATCGAATCGATGCCGAGGTCTGCTTCGAGCTCCATCGAAGTGCCGAGCATTTCTGCAGGGTATCCGGTCTTCTCAGCGACCACTTCAAGCAACACTTTTTCAAGCTCAGCAGCGGTTGGACCCGCGCTTGTTGCAGCGGGTGCGCTCGTCACCGATGCGACTGGGCCTGGCTGTGCAACAGGCGCTACAGCAACAACTGGTGCGTGGGCTGCGGGCGCAGGCACCACCACAGCCACTGGGGCTGCCACGATGGGCGCAACCATTGCCGGAGTCGGCGGCGCGTATACAGCGGCAGGAGCTAACATCGGTGCATGCTGAATCGGCGCATGCTGAATCGGTGCATGCTGAAGCGGCGCGGGCGCACTCACAGTCTGTCCCGTCATCATCGCCGCGAGCCCTTGAAAGCTACTCTGCGCCATGGACAAAAACGCCACTTGAGTCTCGGCCATCGAGCGTTGATAAGCCGCGTGAGCGTCTACCGTCTGTCGCTGCGCGTCTTGATACGCGCGGACCCAGGCGAGTTGAACTTCTGGGTTGCCCGGCTTGTTCTGCGAATGGTTGGTCATAGAAGAGCTTGTCGTTTGAGTTGTGGATGAAATAGATTTACTTGTTGAAATGCTAGCAATTGCGCTTGAATTGCTTGCGGTCGTAGGAGGGGCTACGTGCTCGATTGCGGGGGCTGTCTTCGGCGCTGCGCTCGTCGCAGGCGCGCTGATCGCGAGTTTGGTAGACGCTGCGGGCACTGACACAACGTTGGCGTTTGGTTTTGGAAGATCTTTCGCGCCGCCAGGAGGAGGATACGGTTTGCCGTAGTTGCTGCCGTTGATCATCATCTCAAGCTTGGGCTTGGTCGGCTTGGTTGTAGAGGGCGGAGCGTACCCGGCCCAGAGCGGCGCAAAGTCCACTGCAACGCCAGACACAAAGAGCTGCCCAAGCGCGTCTTGAAGCGATGAAATCCCGTGTTTACCCTTGCGATCAGTGCTGATCGCGCGGTGCGGTCGGCCCTTGAGAATCCGACTGACAAGTCCAGTGAGCACCGAGCCAGGACCAACCTCAACAAAGGTCTGAACGCCCTGTGCATACATAGCTTCGACAATGGCCACCCAACGCACGGGCAACGCGAGCTGCTCAGCAAGACGCTTTCGAATCGATGTTGGATCTGAAGGGTAGGGAGCGGCGTCTGAGTTTCCGTAGACAGCAAACTTAGGTGCTTGAGGTTGTACTGACTGCAACCATGCCCCAAACGGAGCGCTCGAACCCGCGACAATGGCGCTGTGAAATGCCGTCGCTACCGAGAGGCGCTTTGCAGCAATTTTAGCGGTAGAAAGGCGCTTTTCGACGTCTTCAATCGCCGACACTGACCCCGACAGCACAACCTGCGTGGGTGAGTTGTGGTTTGCGATCACGGCCGCACTTTTCCACTCATCGAGCAAGGCTTGCAGTTGCGTGGCGTCATGAGAGACCGCGGTCATTGTGCCTTCGGTCGTTGCAGCGGCATCGCGCATCAGCTCTCCACGTTTGCGAGCAGCTGCGAGGAGCGTCTTCTCATCAATCACTCCGGCGGAATGCAAGGCCGTCAGCTCGCCAAAGCTATGCCCCGCTGCGCAGGAAGGCGTAATCCCTACGGTCTCGAGCACCCGAAGGGTCGCCACCGAGGTTAAGCCCAAAGCAGGCTGAGCCCACTCGGTTTGAGTCAACGCGGCTTGTTGTGCTTCACGATCTTTATCTGAAAAAACTGGTATAGCAAATACGCGTTCGTGCACCGACACACCGTCAAAGGTGCTGTCCGCGCTGCGGTCCCAAACGCCACGCGCGTGGTCACTCTCCATGGCGACATCGATCCCCATGTTCACGTACTGCGAACCCTGTCCCGGAAAAACAAACCCAACCTTGGTACTGTCAGCGCCCACTCGCCGCGCATAATAGCTGCCGGTGGGTGTGCTGAAATCTTGCTCTGGTTGCTTCTCAATTTGAGCGCAAAGTTGCGTGATTTTCTGCGCGAGATCATGGCTATCACTCGCGACGATTGCTGCACGAAATACCAGCTTAATATCAACGGAGAGCTGGCTCTTATGGGCTACATCTGTGAGTGATCCATCATCCGCGAGGAGCGCTTTTGCCCGCGAGACAATCGTCGCAGGTGAATCTCCACTCAACACAATCAGCTCAGTCGGAAGCGACCGAATTTTCCACGGATGAATGGCCTTGCTCTCCGCACTCGGAATGAACTCTTCCAACGTAAGGTGAAAGTTGCTCCCGCCAAATCCGAAAGAGCTCACACCCACTCGGCGAGGATGTTTGCTGTTGCGAATCCACGGACGCGCCTCGGTGTTTAGGTAAAACGCAGTCGATTCGATGTTGAGTTTGGGGTTTGGCCTCTCAACTTTAATCGTGGGAGGGAGGGTCTTGTGATGCAGGGCCATCACGGCTTTGAACAAACCTGCTGCTCCTGCGGCGGCTTTCGTGTGTCCGATTTGGGACTTCACTGTGCCGAGAGCGCACCACTGTTTGTTCGCAGAGGCTTCGCCAAAGACCGTGCGCAGCCCTTCAAACTCAGCGGCATCGCCCGCTTTGGTTCCGGTGCCGTGGGCTTCGACAAGCTCGACGGTTTCTGGTCCATATCCTGCCCCTTCATAGCTTCGTCGAAGGGCCCGGGCCTGGCCCGCAGGCAAGGGGGCGTACACACTTGGACCGCGACCGTCCGAAGACGAACCCAATCCTCGCAGCACAGCATAAATTTGATCGCCGTCACGCTCAGCATCTTCAAGACGCTTCATCGCCACCATCGCGAGACCCTCGCCGAGGATTGTTCCGTCGGCGGTATCGCTAAATGGACGGCAGTCACCTGTGGGTGAAAGCGCTGGTGTTTTGCTGAAGCAAACGTACATGAAGATGTCGTTCATCGTGTCGACACCCCCAGTGATCACCACGTCTGATTGACCCGTCGCCAGCTCGTTGACACCCATTGAGACCGCGGCGAGCGCGCTCGCACAAGCAGCGTCGGTGACGGCGTTTGTTCCGCGAAGATCGAATCGATTGGCGATGCGGCCCGCCACAACGTTTCCGAGCAACCCTGGAAAGGTCGCTTCTTGCCACGGAACATAGTTCGACGAAATCCGCTCGCACACTTGCTGCACTTGGTCCTCGGGCAGACCGCTCTCGCGCAAGGCTTTCACCCACACGGGTCGCTGCAATCGTGAAACCATGGTGTTGATGAGCTCTTGCGCTGAGGTCACACCCAAAATGATGCTCATCCGCTCGCGATCAATGTTCTTGAACTGCGAACGGCCCGCATCTTCGAGCACCTTTTGAGCCACGATCAACGCAAGAAGCTGTGCGGTATCCGTCGCTGGGACCGTATTCGGTGGAATCCCAAACGCCATCGGATCAAAGCTGGTGGGCTTAATAAAGGCACCGCGTTTTGCATACGTTTTGTCCGGAGCCTTGGGATCGGGATCGTAATAGTCCTCGATCAACCAATGAGAAGCCGGAACGTCCGTGATGAGATCTCTTCCTGCGAGAATATCGCGCCAAAAACCCTGCGCATCATCGCTACCCGCGAAAAGCGCACTCACTCCAACAATTGCAATCGGAACTTGCTTGCGTGCCATCCGCCCATTCTTAACACCGCAGAACCGTAGGAATCCGTCACGATTTGGTCATTACTCAGTGACGCAACCATCATGCACGCTTCACAGCGCAGTGTGTCAAATTGGCTTTTTTTGCTCGACGGGGACGTTTCGGTCGATCGCGAGAAAATCTGCCCCAGTGGATGGTAAAAAACTCCTCTACGACGGGTATTTGCTGCTAACGTTCAGGGTTCTAACCACCCTATACCCCTAAGAAAAACCACAATGCTTGAACAAACCAATCGACTCCGCAGCGCGCTCGTTGCTGCGGTCGCGCTCTTCGCGGTTCACTGCATGGGTCGCCCGACCTTTTCGGATGTCCCCACTCCAATCATCGGCTCAGATGTCCCGAATGTGATGCCGTTTGACCGGCCGAATGCACCCGATGGTGCGCCTCGTCCGTGCGTCGAGCCGAACCAAATGTGCTCGGGAATTTGCATTGATCCATTGAGCGATCCCGAACACTGCGGTCGCTGTGGAGCGCGCTGTGCAGGCGGCGAAGCGTGTGCAGGCGGCGTGTGCATGCCCGCGTGTCCATCAGGCCAAACGCTGTGCGGACGAGTGTGTGTGAGCTTGAATACGGACTCAGGCAACTGCGGTACCTGTGGTCGTGCATGCCCAGGCGGCCAAGTGTGCAGCATGGGACGATGCGCGGTTCAGTGCTCGCTTCCACTCACCTCGTGTGGCGGCGGCGACGCGGGTACCAATGTTCGTCAATGCGTGGATA
>JANNCG010000072.1:0-4952 GCA_031386385.1 Myxococcales bacterium | reverse complement strand
GCCAAATTGTGTGCAACGATCCTCTTGCCTGAGCGCTCTTGCGCGAAGGATGTTGCGCCAGCCCTGCGGCGCGGCGCCATACCGCACTGCGCTTTTGTTTGCACTTGCAACACACTACGCCCGCTGTGATGAATGCTGAGTGGCTTGCTGCGGCGCCCATACCGCGCTGCGATGCTCATCGCCATCATGCATGCCAGTTGATACACAATGGGTGATTTGCTGTTTAGATCGACGGCTGCGCGACAACGCGCTCGCACACCGTCGGAGCCGCAGTGCCCTCAACGCGCACCTCGCTGACCTCGTCGCTGGCGCTGTTGTACACCACGCTCACGGTGTGTCTCTCACGGAGGGCTGTCTCAATGAGCGCACGCAGTGGAGCGGCACGAACCGCGAGCGGCTCGCCGAGTCCCTCAATGTCGACAAATACCGGCGCTCCCGCGGGAGCAGAAGACACCCGCTCAATCGTGCGAAATCCGGCCGTTAAGTTGTGGTGGCGCTGACTCTGAGCCATGTCTCTTCGCTGAAAAATCGCTGGTGGAATCGTATTGCACGTGTCCCCATCGGTCACAACAACGTCTGAACTGTCTCCCACGCTCAGTGTGCGGGGCAGCATTTGCGCGCGACGGGTAAGCTCCAGAGCGATCCCTTGGACCGGATCGTTTTCGAGAGGACGAATGTTGGTGAGCCACTGCGCCACGGTGAACAAACCCACCGCGTCGTCGGTGGTGCCCTCCGCTCGGTGCGGTCGTAAGGAGGGGTCAATCACAAACAGATTGCACCGTCGGTCTGCGTTATCTGGGCACGGAAAGCTTCGACCCTCACGGCCATCCACCGTCGCGATGACCACCGGGGCGACGTGAAACGTCCAGCGACGGGCATCGTGAAAGTCTGCGGTCTCACCGCTGAACACCGGCGTCGCGCGACGAAAAAACCGTTGGTCTTGATCGCGCGGGACAAGGGATCCAATGGCGAAGAGCTTGTGCGCGTTCCACCCAGCGGCGGCAAGCTCGTTGGCGATCCAGTGCGCGCGCAGGTGCGTCGCGTCGTGCAAAAGATCAAACGGAATCCTGCGCGCCCCAGAGCGGTGGAGCAGCTCTTGCACATAAGCCCTAAGTTGTACTTGCGTCGGAAACCGCTCCCAGTCCGCGAGCTCGGGTCGGACCCGCGCAAAGTTGACGGGGCAGTTTACGTTCCAGTCAAAGGTGACGTCGCTGAGCCACCGTTGGACCGTGTCGCTGTTTGAGCGAGACAGCCTCTCGGGGTCAGTCGCCACGGGGTGTGCGATGTACGAACAGCGCGACCGAATCGCGCGATCGGCTGGGCGTTCGGCGTTTGTGCCCGAGGTCTCAGCTCCCCGGACGTTCCAGTTTCCCGTTGAAATTTGCACGCAACTCACCGAGGTGAGCGTCAGCAATGTGCATAAAATCCGTCGCATCAATGGCTTCGGAGCATAGCGAACTCTCGCTCAAATCGGCTGTACAAAGTCAGCGAGAATACGTTTGGTCGAGCCCAGCGACGGAAAGTAAACCGTCAACCGAACCTCTGATCCGGCCTCAACCAAATCCACACGACCGATGCCAAACTTCGCGTGCTTAATCCGCATCCCCTTGCGAAATCCCGCTGAATCATCATGCCCTTTGCTCGAGCGTGAAGGCCCCTCGTCGGGGTCGTACTCGACGGTGATTCCCGTGGATGGAGCTTTGGTCGGCGCATGGCTGTGCGTGGGTGAGCGTGGGCGATCGGCGCCGAAGCCCCCACTTGCACCCATAGACGGCTGCGTAACGGGACGCGGTCGCCGCACGGGAACATTCAAAAGCTCCTCCGGCAGCTCAAGCAAAAACCTTGATGGCGGAAACACCTTCGTCGTCCCAAACAACTGCCTAAACGTTGTGAACGAGAGCGTCAGTTTTTTGCGTGCCCGCGTGATGGCCACATAAGCCAAGCGTCTCTCTTCATCCATCTCTTCAGGATCCGCCCCAATATCCATCCCTTTGTACGGAAACATCCCGTCCTCCATCCCCGTGAGATACACATTGTCAAACTCAAGCCCCTTCGCGCTGTGAACGCTCATGAGAGACACCCGCTCTGAGGCCTCGGGGCCTTCGCTCTCGCGATCCCCCTGATCAAGCGTCACCCGCTCTAAGTACTCCGTCAGCGACGCGACCTCCGCCTCCCGCTCATAATCCTGCATTGAGCCCGAGAGTTCTTGCACGTTCTCAAGTCGCGCTTGCGCCTCTGGGGTGCGCTCTGCGAGGAGCATCGCGCGATACCCCGAGCGCTCAAGGATCTCGGCACACAGCTCAGACGGCGCGGTGGGGTGATCGTTTGCAAAGCGCCGAAGGACGCACATAAAAGTCCAAAATTCTTTTAACCGATTGCGCGCCGCGTTGCCCAAATCAGCTGGATAATCCCCGCTAGAAATCAGCTTCCACAGCGAGCTGCTCTTGCTCTGTCCGTGCTGTGCAAGACGATCGAGCGAGGTCTTGCCAAGACCCCGGGCGGGGACATTCACCACGCGAAGAAGGCTCACGTCGTCGTTGGGATTTTGCGCCAGGCGCATGTAGGCCAAAATGTCCTTCACCTCGGCGCGCTCAAAAAACCGCTGACCACCCACCACGACGTATGGGATGTTCAGCACTCTGAGCGCCTCTTCGATGGGCCGCGACAACGCGTGGATGCGATAAAAAATCGCGTGATCCTTGCGCGACGTGCCTCGCCGGATCGAGTCGCGAATCGCGTTGGCCACGCTCTGGGCCTCCTCGCGCTCGTCCCGACACGCGAGGAGCTGGATTTTATCTCCGTCGCCATTTTTGGTGAACAGCGTCTTTTTCTCGCGGCGATTCAACCGCGCGATCACCGCGTTGGCGGCCTTCAAGATCGTCCCCGTTGAGCGGTAGTTTTGCTCAAGCTTCACAACAGTCGCGTCTTCAAAATCTCGCGAAAAATACTGGATATTTTTCACATCCGCGCCGCGCCAACGGTAGATCGCCTGGTCGTCATCGCCCACCACGCACAGGTTGCGGCTCGGCCCCACCAAGTGCCGCACAATCTTGTACTGCGCCGCGTTGGTGTCCTGAAACTCATCGACCATCACGTACTGAAAACGATTTTGCAGCTCGGCCCGCACAAACTCGTCGGTGTCCAAAAGGTGCGCTACTTTTGAGAGCAAGTCCCCAAAGTCCACCGCGTTGGCCGCGTGCATTCGGTGCTCGTAGTTTGCGTATACCTCAGCGATTCGCCCGTCGTTGTCCGTCTCTGCGCGCTCGGCGAGCTCAAGCGGAGTGACCATGTCCTGCTTGGCCCGATCAATGATCGGAAGCACGTCTTTCGCCGTAAACTTCTCGTCCAACCCCATGGTCTCTAACACTCGGTTAACGACCTGTTTTTGCTCGCTGTCGTCATAGATGGCAAACGACGGAGTCAGCCCCACGTGGTCGTGATACTTACGCAATAGCTTCGCTCCCGTCGCGTGAAAGGTCGCGATCCACAGCCCCTTCGCGCTGCTCTCACCGAGGGTGTGCTTGAGCCGCTCACGCATCTCGCCTGCGGCTTTGTTTGTAAACGTCACACAGATAATCCGCCAGGGGGCCACCCCCTTCTGCTGGACCAAGTACGCGGTGCGATAGGTGATCACGCGCGTTTTGCCCGACCCGGCGCCCGCAAAGACCAACAGGGGACCTTCGGTGTGCGTCGCGGCGGCGAATTGTTGCGGGTTTAGCAGCGACCGGAGCTCGTCTTCTCTCATGTTGAACCCCTTCACAAAGGCACGTTCTTTGAGGCCACGCCACCTTTCGGCGGGGTTGAGCTCAAGTTGACAGAATGAGTCTATCAGTCTGATTCATGCAATGGCGCCTAGGGTGCTAGAGTCCCGCTTACTTTGACCCGCACTGGCATTTTACGATCTGTGGATTCTACGGTGAATTCTGGCGACGAATCCACGTCCAAGGCCACTGATGCTGTTGAACCTTCAGGCCCGTCTTCGCAGAAAGAGCGCACGATCGACGCAGAGCTGCTCGCTCGCGCCGCTGGTGGTGACTCGCGGGCTTTTCGCACGTTGGTCGAGCGGCACCAACGAAGGGCGCACGCAGTGGCGTTTGGGCTTGTGCGCAACCACGAAGACGCCCTTGAAGTTGTGCAAGAGGCTTTTGTTCGGGTCTACAAACATCGCGGCGAATTTGCAGGGCAAGCGAGCTTCTCAACGTGGCTGTATCGCATCGTGTTTAACCTCGCGATTGACCTTTTGCGCAAGCGCTCTCCCGGGATCGCCGTGGACTTCAACGACGAGGTGTCGATGGACGGGGCGGCGGCTGAGTGGATTCCGCGTAGGTCTGAGGTGGACCCTTGGGTGCAGCTGGATCGCAAGCGGTTGGTCATGGCGGTGCAGGGCGCACTCGATCAGTTGCCCGCTTATCATCGCGCGGTCATCTTGCTTCGAGAGCTCGAAGGCTTTAGTTATGAAGAGATGGCCGAGACACTCAATGTGTCAAAAGGCACCATCATGTCACGGCTCTTTCACGCGCGAAAGAAGCTCCAAAAGCTCCTTCGCGAGTCCTTGGGCGACGAGGTCCCCGCAGAGTGGGGAGCGGAGACCGCCCCTCCTGAGCCTACAAACGAATAGCGAACCATCATGAGCAGCGACGACAACATCCCCAACGCACAGCGGCCCTTCGGCGCGGTGATCGAGATCTGGAGCGAGGACATCGCGCAGGTTCCGTCGGGCTTTGCCGACAGCGTGATGGGTGCGCTGGGCTTGTCGGACAACACCGATGGGCTCATGGGTCACGCGATGTCTGTGTGGAGTGAGTCGTTGAGCGACGGCGACGCGATGGGTCAGCTTGACGGCAGCGCTCGGGTGGACTCTGTGGTCGCTCAGAGTATTTATGCCGATGCCGTTGAACAATCGGACACTGCGCTCACCTCCGCTCTGCACATCTGGTCGCAGGATGGTGTGG